>CAZJJR010000061.1:0-26423 GCA_964546365.1 uncultured bacterium
AAGCTCTCTCTAGACATATATTTCCTCATTACAGCGATCGAACAACAGCAGTAGATAGTCACTTGAGTTGGCTATCTACTGAATTGTCAATTTTTATACAAAAATTTTACAGAGCATTTAAACGCTCAGGTTTTGAGTATACACTGAATATGGCCTAAATTACGTAATTCGTGATTGTAACATTTAGCAACATCTAGAATGTAAACCCGTACTAGCGTAGAAAGTAGAGCAATCCGATGACAGAACTATACAACCAAGACCTTGAAGATATTGTTAATGGAGCCGCTTTTTTGGGAAGCGGCGGCGGCGGTTCCCTAGAACTGGGTTATCAGCTAGCCAGCTTTATTACTTATCCTATCCAACTGAAATATATTGAAGAATTGGGTGTCCAGGATTGGGGTGCGGTTATCTTAGGCATCAGTGCAGCAGATGCCTCTTTACCAGATAATACCCGTTCTTCAAATGCTTCTCCTAAAGTATTGCTGAATAAAGAAATGTTCCGTAACCTCAAGACGAATCAGCAAAACCCAATTGAAACTTTGTTTGCAGCCTTTGCAGATTTAGAGAAAGCCTTGCAAATGGAGAAAATTCTAGATCGGAATTTTTCCTACACCCTTACTGTAGAAATAGGTACGGCAAATCTTCTCGCGGCTATGCTGACAGCAAATCGTTATCAAATCCCAATAATTGACGCTGATGGTGCAGCAAGGTCAGTACCGGAACTAAGTCTGTGTTCTTACTGCTGGTCTGATATTGATATTTACCCTTCTACTCTTGCCAATATTAGCTCTGAACAGGAAGAAATTAAAGCGCTGATTTATGCAAAAACTTCTTCAGTGATGGCTCGATTGACAGAAAAACTGGTAGGTACGCAAGAATTTGGCTCTCAAGGTGTGATGGCGACTTATGCGATGAACGGTCAAACGATTCGCGATCGCAAACCAGTCATTAAAGGTACGATTACCAAAGCACTGCAAATAGGAGCAATTCTTCGCGAAGCTAAACAAAAACAACTCAACCCAGTTACAGCATTAATAGACTTTTTAAACAACGGTTGTTCTGCTGATAACAAAAATGCTTTCCTGCTTTTCCAAGGAAAAATAACTGAAGTAAAAGAAGAAGAAGATCCTCGGTTTCAATCCGGAACTTTAACCCTCAGAAATCAAAATAAAGAAGTTCGCGTCGATTATTTAAACGAAAACTTGATTGCTTGGCAAGGTGGCAGACCGATCGCGATGGGGCCAGATCTGATTTGCTATCTCACCCCAGATGGTACACCCCTTACCAATGCCGATAACTTAAAAGATAAAAAAGGGAGTGAATTAGCTCTCATCGGCTTAAAAGCACCAGAACAATTGCGGCAGGTTTCAATAGTTAATGGCTTTTTGGATTTACTCGCTCGATTCGGATATAAAGGAGAGTACAAGCCAATTGAGGAATTGCAAAAATAATAGAATGAAAGCGCAGTAGTCAGGGAAAACACCACAATCCCACTACTCGAAATCCAAGAAATCATGAAAATGCGATCGTATTCCCTATCTATCGATAGAGGTTGACCTTACACCGACAGACCGATGAATCCTCTACAGATCGGTGCGGAAATAGTAATAGAACACTTCAAATAACTATTTTTGCATCGTTAAGCAAAAGAGCAAATCTGCCTAGTAGAAGGAGAAAGAAAATGATTGTGGGTCAACGAGAACGGGCTGTCGGAATATTTCCCAGATTTGAACAAATGGCAGAAGCACTCAAACAACTGAAAGAGAGTGGCTTTCCGATCGAGCATATTTCCGTAATCGGTAAACAAAGACAATATTTGAGTCAATTAGACCCAGCAGTGAGAACAACAGAAGTAGGTAATCAAGCCGAAAAAGGAGCCAAAAGAGGAGCAATTGCTGGTGGTTTAATCGGACTTTTTACGGGTTTCTTTGTGGGAATTGGTTTATTAGCAATTCCTGCGATCGGCCCGATCATGTTAGCAGGAGCAGCAGAAACTGCGTTTGCAACTACCTTAGCTGGTGGCGCAATTGGTTTAGCTACGGGTACTCTACTAGGCGCGTTAATTGGTTTAGGAATTCCCGAAGAAAAAGCCAGAGTTTATCAAGAACGAATCCAGCGTGGTGAATTTTTGATGATTGTAGATGGAACGGAATATGAAATCCGTCACGCTCGATCTATCTTGATACCTTTAGGAATTGAAGATTGGGGAGTTTACGATGCGCCAACCGATGAACCTGCTTATGCTACTAACAACGGTCGCGTGGTTGCTCGTCGGTAGGAGTTTTGATGGGTGTTGGCAGACAATCTCATCGGAAATTAGCTGATGAGATTGTTAATAAATCATTATTTAATCAATCCATATTAGGTTAGTTTAAGGAGTAAAAAATGAACAAGTTAACGGCGTTTTTACTAAGTAGTGTTGTTTTACTTGGAGCGGCTGGTTGTAGCGAAGTTGCGAAAACAAGCCCAAATGCTCCCAATTCGGTAAACGAAGCAGCCGAACCGCTGAATCTTGATGCAGCTTTAAGGAACGAAACTGACGCTACCGATCCCATGCGGAGAAGGCAAGCTAATTCCGATATTCGCGCACGGGAACAACGCTACAATCTTTTTAGAGATGGTCAAGCCAGGTCTGATGATAATATTGCCAGCGAAGTTCGCAGTAAGTTGGAAGTAAATTTACAAACTGCTCAACTAGCGGTTGATTCAAGAGATGGAATTGTCACGGTAGCTGGTGCTGTGCAGAACGAATATCATTTGAATAGAATTGCACCTTTAGCTAAAGAAATTCGCGGTGTAAAAGACGTGGTTGTGAATGCCACTGTATCTCCTGCTTTACCAGTTGATGCCGATCGCCAATAACATATACCACTCAACTTAAACGCTGTCACTTTTAATTTTGGCATAAATTGTAGGTTGGGTTGAACGATAGGGAAACCCAACATTTTGTTGGGTCTCCTAACGTCAACCCAACCTACGAAAACTTTTAATTTTGGCAGGGGCAGGGAGAAAGGTAAATGACACGATTAAAGTGAATTAGTAATAGCTGTTTAAAGAAACCGGGTTTCTGGCTGGGAGTTCATTCTGTTTAAATCTAAATCATAATAAAATGTTCGCTCGATTTGGCTCGATGGAAATCATAAAATTTAATTATTTTGACCGTCAAATTAATATATTTACTGGTGAATAAGATAAAAATAATAGGTATTAGCAAAAACACAGATGTAAAATTAATAAACATTTCTATTGGTAGAGATCGGATTACATCTAAAGACTGATGGTTGCTTTGATTAAAGCAATCACAATTATTAGATATGGGACAAATCAAAACTTAAGTTGTTTTGATACTAGCAAGTAGCTGGCAGTCTCTTGTCACGGCTTATGCAAGGAGGAATAATGGTTTTAGAACGCAACAGACGTGCTGTAGGTGTATTTTCTAACCGTCGAGATTTAGAGAATGCTCTGCATGAATTAAGAGATGCAGGCTTTCCAATGGATAAAGTTTCTGTTATTAGCAAAGATACCCGCACGAATGAAATTGCTGGTAGCGATGTGCGAGATGCAGACGATAATCAAGCAGATGATGGTGCTAAGACGGGTGCGATCGCAGGCGGTACATTAGGCGGTCTTACTGGTTTGCTAGTTGGTCTGGGAGCTCTGGCGATCCCTGGAATTGGCCCTGTAATGTTAGCAGGCGCAACGGCAACTGCCATTGCTACTACCCTTACCGGTACGGCGATCGGTGCGGCTGCCGGTGGTTTGATCGGTGCGTTGATCGGCTTGGGAATTCCCGAAGATAGAGCGAGAGTATATAGCGATCGGGTTTCTCGCGGTGATTATTTAGTAATAGTTGATGGCACCGACAACGATATCCGTCGTGCAGAAGCAATCCTGAATCATCGTGGCATTCAAGAGTGGGGTATTTACGATTACGATGCCAGTACCGATACCTCTCGCGTGAATTACACCCACGATCGCGATGTAGTTGAACCGAGAGGAGATATTTCTACTCCCGACGATCGGGTGATCGTAATTGACCGTCGAACAGAAATTTAGGCCGATTTTTAGTGACTAGTCAACCGTTTTTACCGCCAAATAATTAATTGACAATCTCATGCTAATTGACTGACAAAATTAGTCGCTGCTGACATAAATAGTTATTTTGTCAGTCATGAGGCAATGTTGTTAAAAAGTTCGCTTCTCAAAATACCCTCATAGGAATTCATACCTTTAGCAAGTGCAAATGGCAAAAAACATGAAAAAGCTAACTACATTTATACTCGGTGCTGCTCTAATTTTCGGTACGGCTGCTTGTCAAGATTCGAGGACTAGTGCTGATGCCCCTAATACTGCCGGTACGCAAGAAAATGCGGAGCAAGTAAGCAACAATGCAAACACCCAAGCTACCCCAACTCCCGATGCAGAATCGGTTAAAGAAACCCAACAAGATGCTCAAAGTGAAGTGCGTCGCGATCAATTAAATTCCGATATTCGGGCGCGGGAACAACGTAACAACGTTACTGGAGGCGATGCCGATCGAGCCGAAGGAGATCTGGCAAGTGAAGTGCGTAGCAAATTGGAAGCTAATATTCCCAGAGGTCAGCTAACCGTTGATGCAGAAGAGGGAGCGGTTACCGTAGCGGGAACGGTTCCTTCTCAGCAAGATTTAGCTAAAATTGACTCTCTAGCCAAAGAAATTAAGGGTGTTAAAAGCGTCACCGTCAAAGCAACAGTAGCCCCCGCTACCCCGGAAGCTGGTAACAATCAACGGTAAAAGCAGAATTCAGAATTCAGCAGTCAGAATTCAGAAGAGAAAATCTTCTGAATTCTGATTATTAAAAATCGATTTTTAATAGTGGAATACTTTATTTTTACTGTAGATCGCCTTGCTAAAGTAAGAAAAATATTTCGTTCTATTGATTGAAGAATATATTATTCGGAATTACCACAATAAAACAGTAATCGATAGTCCAAATCTCTACATTAAGACATCAAGACTGTATTCGTGCAGACTGATGCTTGTTAGATAATCAGGAGGAAAAAATGGCAATAGGCGAATTCAGACGCGCGATCGGTACTTTTGCTAATCGCCGAGATGCCGAATATGCACTCTCTGAGCTACGAGATGCAGGCTTTAACATGGATAAGGTTTCCGTAGTTGCACAAAATGCAGGCGATCGAGTGGCCGGTGTTGACGTAAACGATCGGAAAAGCGAGCAAATTACAGGTGGTGCGGCAGCAGGTGCTACAGCAGGTGCAGCCACCGGAGGCATAGTCGGCTTAGTCGGCAGCTTGGGCATACTGGCAATTCCCGGCGTTGGCCCAGCTTTAGAAGCTGGAGTTTTGCTCGCTAACGCTCTGATCGGCGGTGCAATTGGTGCGGCTGGCGGTGGTTTAGTCGGTGCCTTGATTGGTTGGGGCGTTCCAGAAGACCAAGCTAAATATTACGATCGGCGAGTATCCCAAGGCGATTATTTGTTGATTATGGAAGGTAGCCCGGATGAAATTCGCAGGGCTGAATCTATTCTGAATCTTCGGAATATTCGCGATTGGAATATTTATAACGTACCAATGCCCGGTACAATGGCTGGCACTGGCAGAATAATTTAGTTAATTCGTTTAATTCGTTCCCAGGTTCCACCTGGGAATGCCGTGCATAGAGGCTCTGCCTCTTGATGAGGCAGAGCCTCCAGACATACGTTACCAGGCTGGAGCCTGGTAACGAGGCGACTCCTGAATTCTGACTCCTAATTCTTCAAAGCTTCTACTAATTGCTGAATATGCTGCGATTCGTGAGTTGCCATCACTGAAATGCGAATGCGACTGGTAGGTACGGTGGGAGGACGAATAGCAGGGGCGAAAATACCGGATGATTTTAAATGATGCCCAAATTTGATGGCTGTTTGGGCGTTTTCCATTTGCAAGCAAAGAATAGGTGTTTGGGAAGGCAGTAATTGTAAATGGGGTAAATGTTGGGAAATTAAATCTTTTAAATAATCAACGTTTTGCCACAATTTGGCACGGCGTTCCGGTTCTTGTTTAACTATATTAATTGCTGCCAATGCTGCGGCTGTATCGCTTGGGGTGAGAGCAGTGGTATAAATCCAACTAGGGGCGCGGTTACGCAAAAAATCGATTAATTTGGCAGAACCAGCCACATATCCGCCTAAACTACCGAGAGCTTTGCTGAGAGTTCCCATTTGAATTAAGGGGCGTCCGGTACAGTGGAAATGTTCGACACAGCCTGCACCAGTTGCACCTAAAACTCCCGTAGCGTGAGCTTCGTCAACTAATACCATGCAACTGTATTTGTCCGCTAAGTCTAATAAATCTGGTAAGGGACACAAGTCACCATCCATGCTAAAAACGCTGTCGGTGATGATTAAGCAACGGCGGTATTTCGATCGATGTTGATGGAGTTGATTTTGCAAATCCTCCACGTCGCAGTGGTTGTAGTCGATGATGGTTGCGCCGCTAAGAATAGCACCGTTTTTGAGACTGGAATGATTGTATCGATCGGATAAAATTAAGTCTCTTTTGCCGACTGAGGATGCGATCGCACCCAGGTTAGCTAGATATCCAGAACTGAAAACTAGGGCATCTTCGGTTTGTTTGAGAGATGCGATCGCAAATTCCAACTCTCGATGCAACTGGCGATGTCCGCTCAATAACCGAGAACCAGTGCTACCAGCACCGAATTCTTTGGTAGCCTCAATAGCAGCTTGAATCAGCCGTTCGTCTCCCGCCAATCCCAAATAATCGTTACTGGCAAAATTGATCGAGGTTTTTCCATTCAGTTGAACGACTGCTCCCGGCATACTTTCGATCGCTTGTACCGAACGATACCAGTCTGCACGACGAATGCTAGCCAGAGATCCCTCTAGCCAATCGTAAGGATTCTCGCTCATCAACACCTTTCTTTATGATGGTAATTTGGCATTTTGATAGTGCGATTTAACAAACCGTAGCAGACCTAATTTGCCGATTTTTAATATTAAGTAAAAACCTCAACCGATTTGATGTTTTAGATTTTAGATCGGTAAAACATCAAGTAAATACAAATCATTCTCTCACATAGCCTATCCCTTCTGGTTATCTAGATGCACTAGCTGGGGACGGTTGTTTTTCCGCAAAAATGGGTAACCTATGACTATTACTGATTTGTGGGAGGATCTTGATTATTGTTGATTTCTGTATTTTTGCTTTTATCTGGGGGCAGTTTTTCCACCAAACCCATCTCAAAGGCTATATCTGGTAACTCACTAGCTGGATAGTTCCCCGGTTGAAACACCCGCACGGCAGTAAAACAATACTCTTTTAGCTGCACAACTTCGCTGGGAGCAAACATTCCCCTGAACATTTTTCGCTCAATTCCCATGAGTTAACCTCCAAAGATAATTAGGTTGAATGGCACTTGGCACGATTAGTAGGGTGCTTTAGAAGACTAAACCTTTATTTTATCTATAGATCTTTAGCTCTGACGCACCTGACAACTCGATCGCGATCGATAATGTGATTTACCAATTCACTTGCTTGGGTATCGCGAAATTTTCCCCCTAATCGAACGCCACCTGCCTCTTTTGCACCCCCTCTCCAGAGATTGTCAACATAAAAGTGAAAATTTGCATCTGATGGCGGATTATCGCTAGCCTATTTAAGTAATCAACCCCACCCTAGCCCTCCCCTTACCAAGGGGAGGGTTGGGAGGGGTTTAGTTGTTCGCAATTCATTTAGGATCGCTATATACGTATTTCATAGGCAAAAACTGCAACAATTAGCACAGAAATCACGCGGTTTAATAGTTGATTCTATTAGCAATAACTATTATGATATTTGCCTTGAGACATTATCACCTCAAACCAAGTATAGAAACGTCCGAACACTGTCAACCAATTGCTTCCTTGCAATGGTTTTCCAAAGCAGCCAGTATCGTAGTATTCCTGATTGGTTTGGCAGTGATTTGGGGATGGCAGTTTGATATTGCTTTGTTCAAGAGTGTTTTGCCGGGACTAGTGACGATGAAAGTCAATACGGCAATTTGTTTTATGTTAAGCGGAGTTGCTATTTGGTTTTTACACCAACAACCAGTTAAAGATTTAAGTAGAAAGAGAAACCGGACAAGTAAAATTAACCGCCCTTTGTTTTTATTAAATCGATATTTAAATCATCCGGCAACCGGATTGGCGATCGCAATTGCTTCGTTTGGCTTATTAACCTTAATTCAATATAGCTTCGATTTAGATTTTGGCATCGACCAATTCCTGTTTCCAGACGATCCCAACCCGATTGCCACCTATGCCCCTGGTAGGATGGGTTTCAATACCGCCCTCAATTTTTTCCTACTTGGCTTGGCGATTTTATTTTTGACAAAAAAGAGCTATTATTTAGCTCAAAGCTTATCATTAATGGTTTTTCTAATAGCCTATTTAGGTTTATTGGGATATTTTTACGGAATTAAATTTTTTTACGGTATTGGCTGTCATACGGCAATGGCACTGCATACGAGCATCAACTTTATTTTGCTGAGTATTAGTATATTATTTTATTCGGCCAATCAAGGTTTAATGAAAATCGCGATCGGTAATTTAGCAGGCGGTATTATGGTGCGTCGTTTATCTATTCCGGTAATGGTAATTCCCCCATTTTTGGGTTGGGTAATTTTGTCAGGGAAAAGATTGAATTTATATGATAGCGAAGTAGGAATTGCGCTTTTGTGCATATTAAATATTCTAGTTCTAATCGCCTTAATTTGGTGGAATGGCCGAACTTTAGGAGAAATTGATTATCAAGCTTTACACGATATCATGACGGGATTGCCAAACCGAATCAATTTTAACAGGCAGTTATCGGTTGCTTTAGCAAATGCGCGTTATCGCCAAGAAACTTTAGCGGTGATGTTTCTAGATTTAGATCGCTTCAAGAAAATCAACGATACCTTAGGACACGCCGTTGGCGATCGAATGTTACAAGCTGTTGCACGACGACTAACAGACTGCCTTCCCGATACCGTTCCGATCGCACGCTGGGGAGGAGATGAATTTACGCTTTTATTACCTAATATTCACAACACTCACTACGTAACTGAATTAGCCCAAAGAATTATCGATGCTTTAAAGCCGCCTTTTTCGATCGATAATCATTACCTCCATATTACCAGCAGTATAGGGATTGCTGTTTATCCCTATGATGGTGAAGATGCCGAAACTTTAATTAAAAATGCCGATGTTTCCTTGTACAGCGTGAAGGTAAAAGGCCGAAATAATTATCAATTCTATACCCCCAATATTAACGAACAATCCTCCGAACTATTATTTCTGGAAAATCGACTTTACCATGCTTGGGAAAGGGGAGAATTTCAAGTTTTTTACCAACCAAAAGTCAATATTAAAACTGGAAAAATCACCGGAATGGAGGCTTTAGTTCGTTGGTATTCTCCGGAATTTGGTTTGGTTTCTCCGGCAAAATTTATCCCGATCGCCGAAGAAAATGGACTAATTCTGCCCATTGGTGAATGGGTATTGCGTACTGCTTGCGCTCAATGTAAAGCTTGGATTCAGGCTGGATTTTCACCGATCGGGATGGCAGTTAATCTTTCTGCCCGACAGCTTCAGCAACCAAATTTAGTAGAGATAGTAACCGAAATTCTGGCAGAAACAGGACTCCCTCTCAAACTTTTGGAATTGGAAATTACGGAAACTACGGCGATGCAAAATGTGGAGTTGACTAGAAAAATTTTGACCCAGTTAAATCAGATGGGAATCCAGATCGCGATCGATGATTTTGGTACTGGTTATTCTTCTCTGAATTATCTGAAAAATTTTCCGATCCACGCGATCAAGATAGACCGCTGTTTTGTTAGAGATTTGACCGTCGATCCTTCGGATATGGCGATCGCATCAGCAATAGTAGCTCTTGGACGAGGACTGAATATGAATGTGGTAGCGGAAGGCGTGGAAACTAAGGAACAACTGGAATGTTTGCGGAAACTCGAATGCCAGGAAATGCAAGGTTACTTTTTTAGCCAACCTTTGTCAAGTCAGGATGCCAGCGCACTCTTGAGTAATTACCAGTGTCCGATCGCAAAACGGAACCGATCTTAACGCCAGTGGCTATTAATTAATTTTGGCGGATTTTTCAAGCTTTAGAAAGCTCCAGATCCTCTTAATTGGCAAATCTTCATTACTTTTATCGTTCTGACGCGCCCTAGTTACTAGTTAGATTAATTAAGTTGCGCTATTATAAAATTAATAGCTCGCTATTATAACTAATAAGTAGCAACTTAAAAATATCTCTTTAGGTTTAAAAAAACATCAAAAGTTGTTGCTAACCTACATCCAGTAGTAAGCTTGTGCCATCTTCTAAGGAAGATTGATAATTTGTCTAAATTTATGTCAGTTTTTTTGAAAAATGCTTTAGACGCAGGGCGCAAATATATAAGTACAGGTGCAATTTCTAGTGAAATGCTGCGCCAACCCATCTACCATGCTTGGGAAAGGTCTCATATGCAAGGGGCAAATCCCCATTTATTGCAAGTAGAAAAACTGTCGAGTTTGGATACAGAACGCTTATTAGAAAAAGAAAAGTTTCTGATTGATGCCGCGCGTCCATATTTACGGGTATTATCTCAAGCTGTCGGAAGGGAACGCCATGCTGTAATGTTAAGCGATCGCGATGCGATCGTACTCGATTTAGTCGGTGACGAACAAAGCGTGCGCGGCCCAGACAGCGTACCCGGGCCCGGTTCCTTACTCACTGAGTCGGTAGCAGGTGCTAACGGTATCGGCACCCCTTTGGCAGAAAATAATTATGTAGAAATCATCGGGCCAGAACACTTTATCGAAGGATTTCATCCTTTTACTTGTCAAGGAATTCCCCTGCGTAATGAAAAAAGCGAAACGATCGGTTGTCTGAGTATTTCAGTACGGCGACCAGAAGTGGGACAAAAACTCAAAGAAATCTTGTTTTGTGCATCTCATGGAATAGAAGCGGAATTGTTGCAAGCACGTTTAGAAGGAGATGTTCGCCGAGTGCTAACATCAACCCCCCATGACTACAAAGCATTAGAAAACCTACGTCAAGACATCGTACAAGCTCACAATAGCGGAAGATTGCGGCTAGAAGCAGTGTCTCGTTTAGTAGCCAGAAACCACTTCGAGTATGCTTTGCAATTACTTCAACAAGCAGAAGAATCAATCCAAATCTTTCGGCGGCGTGCTTGTCTGTGGAGAGACTTAGTATCCTCAGAAATTGGTGCCGACCAAACAATATCCCTGACCGATACTGTATGTAATTTCATCGATCTCCTTTCTACAGAAGCAAATATCCGTAAGATCGCGATGGTCTTATGTTGCCAGGAAGAAGTTAAAATACAAGCAGACCCCCGCCGTTTTGTCAGACAACTTTTTCATTATTTTATAAAAGCATTCGATCTCGCAGGTGTAGGTGGTGCGGTAAAAATAGAAATCGAAAAAATATCTCCGAGTTTATCCGGTCAAGTATCTTTAACTCCCATTCCAGCCCTAAATACTGTTGGTGCGTACCCCGCTTCATTTACGATAAAAAGGCCGCTTGCTAAAAATATTTTATGAAAAACGACAATTTACCAAAAGGGAAAGTACTGATTGCTGATGACGATGAAGACAGCCGACTCATGTTGGCTTTTTTACTGCAAGATGAGGGATGGCAAATTGCCGAAGCCAGTAATGGTAAAGAAGCTTTAGAAAAAGTGATCGAGGAAAAACCAAACGTCATCATTTTAGATAACCGAATGCCAGAATTAACGGGTTCGGAAGTTTACCAACAACTCCAAAAGAAGGGAGTTAATATTCCGGTGGTGTTCGTTACCGCTTTCAGCGATTTAGAAGAATTAGCATCATCTTTAGGCATTCGCTATTACTTACGTAAGCCGATAGACTTTATCGAAGTATTAGCGGCCCTAGAATCTGCTTGTGCGGAAAATAGAAATTAATTAAATTATCGCGGCTATGAACTTTTCGTGCTAAGAAATTTTGGCCTTAATGGGTATTTGGATGAGGAATTGCGTTCCCTCACCAGGAGTAGAAAGACATTCCAGTTTTCCGCCATGTTTCTCTGCGACGATCTGATAGCCGATCGACATTCCCATACCCGTGCCTTTTCCGACCGGTTTAGTAGTAAAGAAGGGATTGAATATCTGCTTTTGAATATGTTGAGGAATACCGATACCATTATCAGCGATCGCAATTTGCACCCACTCCCCATTTTTGATGATAGAAGTGTCGATCGTAATTTGGTAATTACCTCGCGATCGATTATGGTTACCTTCTAAAGCATCGTTGGCGAAGCGTGACTCCAAAGAGTCGATCGCATTGGTAATAATATTCATAAAAACCTGATTGAGTTGCCCCGCATAGCATTCTACTAGCGGTAAATTACCGTAGTTTTTAATCGTGGCAATTTCCGGTCTGTCCGGTTTGGCTTTGAGGCGATGTTGCAAAATCAGCAGAGTACTTTCAATGCCTTCATGGATATTCACCGATTTCATTTCGGCTTCGTCCAAGCGCGAGAAATTTCGTAGGGTGAGAACGATTTCCCGAATTCGAGTCGCTCCTATTTTCATCGATGATAAAGTTTTGGGCAAATCCTCAATCAAAAAGTCTAATTCGATATTTTCAATAAATTTTTGAATATCGGGGTCGTCGCGACCAGAGCGTTCTTGATATAAATGAATTAAATCTAATAAATTTTGAATATATTCATCAAGGTGAACGAGGTTGCCGTGAATAAAGTTGACTGGGTTGTTAATTTCGTGGGCGACTCCAGCCACTAATTGCCCCAAACTGGACATTTTTTCGTTTTGAATAACTTGGGCTTGGCTGTGTTGCAATTCAGTTAAAGCATTTTTGAGTTCGATCGTGCGTTGTTCGACTCGCTCTTCGAGTTCCTCATTACTTTTTTCTAAAGCGGTAAATGAAGCACGCAGTTGTGCAGCCATGTAGTTGAAAGAATTGGCAAGTTTGTTAAGTTCTTTAATTCTACTTTTTGCAACCGTTTGAACTAAATTTCCCGACGCGATCGACTCGCTAGCGCGATTCAGTCGTAAAATCGGATCGGCAATCCAGCGACCAGTGAACACGCCTATGATAGATGCTACCCCCAATGCGGTCAAACAAAGCAAAATCGTAGCGCGAGTATTGGCGTTTATCTGCGCCATGAATGCGTTTTCGGGGACGCTCACTACAACTAACCAATCCAATCCATATTTGTCTTTCCAAGGTGTGAGGTGTACGTAATACCGCTCTCCCTGAAAGTCCAATTCGAGTTCTTTAGCTTCGGTAATATTCTGGAAACCGTTAAAGTTTTGCTGGAGTTGTTTGGCTATTCCCTGGACGATCGGATCGGGACTTTTAACTGCTTTCAAACGCCTTACTTCGTTGTCCATCGGGGCAAAAGGAGGTTTTTCTCCGGAATTGGCAATTAACATCCCATTTCTTTCGAGAATAAAAACTTTTCCGAAGTTACTTACTTCGAGAGTCTTTAAAAAATTGCTGAGTTTCAACAGGTGAATGTCGGCTCCGATCATTCCCAACAAACGATCGTTAGAATCATAGATCGGGCGGCCTACAGCTGCGGTAATGTATGGCCCGAACGGAGAATTCCAAGTATAGATGCGCGACCAGATCGGTTTGCCTGCTTTAATGGGTTGGGTATACCAATTTTCTTGGAAGTTATCGTATTCAAAAGTGTTATTGATGCTGATGCGATCGCCTTGATTGTTGGTGGTGTAGTTAATCCCATTATTGGGCTGATTGGGCAATTTCGCGCTCCAATCGTCAATTGTTACGGTTTTGCCGTCGTAACGCGCTGCGCCTAGCCCTTCACCCGTTGTCAATCCTATACCGATGTATGTCAGGTCATACGCTTGCATTTGATGCCAAAAATACTTAGCAACGGTTTTGCGATCGCGCACGTCCAGCAATCCCATCCGAATTGCATCTGCATCGATCTGAGTCACCTGATGGGGAATTGATAAGTACGAATCTAGATGCTTATTCACGGTGCGACTCGTTCTGTTCATCAACTGATTCGCTAGGTCATTCACCGCTTTTTGTCCGTTTTTGAAGGACAAATATCCCACTAAACTGACGGCTCCAAAGATTTGCAAAACGAATGGAATAATCAGTACCAGTTGTAATGGTAGTGCTTGTATTTTGTAGGAGTGGCGCTTACTCATGAGCAAAAATTTGGTTTATCGAATGCTAAAGATAGTTTTTTTATTAAAATTCGCGCGATCGTCATTGATGATTTTTCTTTACTACACATCGCATCGCTTTGTTAACCGTTTTATTAACGAGTCAAGTAGTATATAACAATTTAAAATTCTTCGTAACCAGCCAAATTGCTGAAACTTTCACGGAATAATTAATATTAACTCAAGTTGCTACTTACAAATATTGACCTTTAGATCCCTTAAAAAGGGGGACTTTGAAGGCAGTTCCCCCTTTTTAAGGGATCTAAAGCGGCTAAACTCATCAATAGCAACTTGCGTTATTAGTTAGCATTTCCCAGGAAAATAGTCTGGTTATTTTTAAGGAAGATGCCAACTAATTAATCAAATGTGATATTAATCAAGGGTGGTCGGCGCTTCTTGAGAGCAGAGGGGATATTGGTTAGAATTAAAAATAGCGTTAGGCAATTAACTTAAAATTTAAATTCAGAGTAGTAAATTTAATTAGCGTTATCAATTAATCGCGTTTCCAAATATCAATAGGATCGTTTTTATCATCCGGTAACCAAGCATAAGGGTCACCAGACACTTCTAATCCGCCGTCTTTAGAAAAAGCAATTCTCACAATATTGGTGCGACCGATATCTAAATAACCGGATGCCCACACTTCAAATCTAGAAGTACCTGTGATAATAATTCTGTAGGCACCGGGGCAAAGAGTCAGGGTTTTTCTGCGATCGAAATTGCGGGGTTGAAATATCTGGTTGCCATCCATCCATACATTAGCCCAATCTTCGCCACGGGCAATGAATTCTACCAAAACGGCTCTGGGATAACTGCTGGGGCAGAATCCCGTCGGGTAGGTTGGGACAGCAGGGGAATTCGGATAACACCCAGAGCGATCGCAATAACTATCTGCCGGATAACACCCAGCGCGATCGCAAATCACCCTACCCTGAGCAAAAGAAAAAGCCTGCCAGGAAAGCCAAGCTAAAGTCGCGCTGCTCGCGCTAATCGCCACTAACTTCCCTATATTCGACATATCGATCGTTTTCATCGCTGAGATTTGTAAGCATAGCTGATTTTTCAGACGATAATTTAACTAACTCTGGTTCCTTTTGACCAAATCATAGAATTCAGAATTCTCCATTCTGAATCTTGAATTCTGAATTCTGAATTCTTACTTAAGATAACCCAACAACCAATTAGCAGCCGTCGCCCGTCGAGTTTGGCGAGGGCCAAATTCACCTATTTTGTATCCCTTAAAACCCAGCTTTTCCTTCAATAATTGCTTATTTTCCGGGGGAATAGAACGAGTTAGCTTGACCGTAGCAGGGCGACTTTCGATAAAATCAGGGGGTTCTGGATATTCCGATCGCCATTCTTCTGCAACCCCAGCCGTATCCCAGCTGCCAGTTGCCTCGTCGTAGCGATAGCCCAAGCAGTGCCAAACTAGCTGGTTTACAGTCGCGTCATCAATTTCCTCATTGAGGATAGCCCAAATGGTATCAGTACTAAGAGGTGGCAGTTCAGACATAGAAAACCAAGTTAAATCACAACAAACAGTAAAAATACTGATTAAAACAGCTTAAAAATGTATATCATATTATACAGTTCGATTTACAATGATTTAAAAAAACGCCAAAATGAATAGAATTAAGTTAAATATTGGGTTCGGTTTAGTCATGGCAACGATGGTAGGATTCGTCCCCTTACCAGGATTAACAGTTCAATTAAAAGCTGAAAACTTTAGTGAATTAATTAAACAAAACAATAGTGGTTTACAAACATATCAGAATACCAGAAATAATTTAAGTATTCGCTATCCTGAGAATTGGAGAATAAATGAAGAAGAAGATGGAGTTATGTTCATTTCTCCGAAAGAGAATGATACTGATGATTTTCAAGAAAATATCGGTATAGCAGTTCAAAATTTAGCTAACAATCAGGCGAATCTAGACCAGATCGCCGTAGCAAGTTTAGAGCAATTAAAGAAAGTCATTAACGATTTTAGTTTGGTAAGTTCAACGGAAACAACTTTAGAAAATATACCAGCTAAGCAATTTGTTTACACGGGGAAATTTGGAGATTTTGATGTTAAATGGCTACAAGTTATAGCGCTGGAAGGCGATAACTTTTACATAATTACTTATACTGCTAAAGCAAGTAGCTATAATAATTATTTAAATCTGGTAGAAGAAATGGTAAACTCATTTAAAAAAATCTAACAACTGCCTTAAAACATCGTAAATTTGTCAAAAAGTTGTGAATACTAAAAAAATAAAAATTATCTTGGGTTTGGCGTTCGGTGGTGTAGTAGGAGCTTTCTTGCTGCATTACAGTTTAGCTGCCTTGATGGAGCCAAAAAATTTAAATTCTCAGCAGCAGATCGGCCAACAAAAGGCTGCTAAAAATGCAATTTCAGCGAACTGTCCGGAAGCAATGGTTTGGGTTGAAGGCGGTACTTTTCGCATGGGATCGGACGAACACTATCACGAAGAGAAATCAGTAGAAGATGTCAAAGTAGAAGGTTTTTGTATTGACAAATACGAAGTTACTAACGCTCAATTTGCCAAATTTGTCAAAGCAACCGGATATGTCACCGTTGCCGAACGTCCTATACCTGCCGATCGATTTCCTAACCTTTCCGAAGCACAAAGAGCACCCGGTTCTGTCGTTTTCGTACCTCCTTCCGACAAAGCGCCGATTCAAGAACTCAGCTGGTGGCGTTGGGTGAAAGGTGCTAACTGGCGGCATCCTGATGGCCCAGATAGCAACATTGAAGGTAAAGACAATCATCCAGTAGTTCATATTTCCTATGAAGATGCTCAAGCTTATGCTAAATGGGCTGGTAAATCACTACCCACAGAAGTGCAATGGGAATTTGCAGCGCGGGGGGGATTAAAAGAAGCGACTTACACTTGGGGAAATCAATACTCGGCCAAAAAAGCGAATACTTGGCAAGGTTTATTTCCGGTGATGAATACCAAAGAAGATGGATATTACGGTACTGCGCCAGTCGGTTCTTTTGAAGCAAATGGCTACGGATTATACGATATGGCAGGTAATGTTTGGGAGTGGACGAAAGATTGGTATCGCATCGGTCATGATGGGAAATCACATAAAGTAAATCCAACGGTTTCCGATGCCAAAGAAAGTTACGATCCGCGAGAACCCGGTGCAGCCAAACACGTTATTAAAGGCGGTTCTTTTTTATGCGCTCCCAATTATTGCAGTCGCTATCGTCCGGCTGCTAGAGAAGCGGAAGCTCCCGATACGGGAACTTCTCACATCGGATTTCGTTTAGTGAAAAATCCGGTTGAAAATAAAAAATAACTCCGATCGTAGGGTGTGTTAGCGCCAGCATAACGCACATTTAAATAAAAGCGGTGCGTGACGGCTAAAATACCTAAAACAAAAAATACAATGTGGTGGTAACGCTGTCACGCACCCTACTGAAGATTTTGTTTACCAACAGCTTCGTTAAGTGAGTAGCCGCCGAATTTTTTTTACCACAGATGTCCGCAGATAAACACAGATAAACACAGATATATATTTAGATTTATCGCGATGTAAATCAGAGATTAAAATTTAATTAGGTTGTCGTCTATCTAGATTTTTTGATGGAAAACGAATCACCGCTAACAAAAAAAGTCCGCGCCCATGTTTTTGTTTCTGGCGATGTTCAGGGAGTAGGTTATCGTTTAGCTACTTGGGATAAAGCAACCCAGTGGGGTATTGCTGGCTGGGTGGAAGAAATTGCTGATGGGCGTGTGGAAGCGGTATTTGAGGGAAGTAAGGAACTGGTAGATGCAATTGTCAGTTGGTGTTATCGGGGAAGTCCGGATGCTGTGGTTAAGGGCGTCACGGTTCAGTATGAGGAACCGGAAGGATTAAAGGAGTTTATTATTAGGCGATCGCGAGAACCTCGGATTGCTCAAAAACGAGACAATCCGAATACTAAAACTGTTAATGTACTGTTATTCGTTCACGGATTGATGATAACTGATACTTCCGTGCCTGAAGGAAGTCAGTACGATCTATTGTGGGAGCCGGTGAAGCAACGGTACGATCTTTCGGAAAGAATAGATGAGGTAGTGAGGGTTCGTTGGGGTCAGTATTTAGAAGAAACCACCGCACCGAGACTGGATGAAAAAATTAATTTAGCAGAAAAGTTTATTTCCGATCGACTGAATTTCGATCGCCTGCGAGAAAATGCCAGCCCTAATAATGTGGTTCGCAGTGGGATGAACGCAGATCTGACTTTGCAACCTTGGTGGCGATTATTGGTGAATCCTTTGCGAGAAAGCTTATTATTGCGAGGATTTGGTGATGCGGTTTACTATGTGGGAGAAGATGGCAGGATCGCAGTGCAACTGAGCGTTTATCGCCAAGTACTAGAAGCATTAGAACAATATCGATCGCGTATCGAGCGAGATATCGCCAGGGAAGAACTCAACATCAAAGTGCGATTGCACGCCATCGGTACGAGTTTGGGAACGATGATTATCAATGACTTTTTGCATGGTTTGTTCTCAAACACGGGATACCGGATCAAAGTGCATCCGGAACAAGCTAAAGAACCGAAAATAGTGACTAGTGATGTTTTAGAAGAGGAGAAGCAACAAACAGTTGAGCGTTATCAATTTTGGCGATTGGCTGCTCAAAAAAGACGTTTAGAAGTAGGTTCGATCGTCACGATGGCTTCTCAAATTCCCGTTCTGCTATTGCGTTCTCAGCGAGTAGTCGATGCGTTTGCGAATGGGGAAACTTTGCCGGCTGATGAAATTGGCATTCCGCCAGATACTAAAGAAATTATTTGGAAAATTTTCTACGATATCGATGATGTATTGGCGTTTCCGGTGCGTCCTTTATTTGGCGATTATCCGGGAATTCAGGATATTCAAGTAGATGTGGCGGATGGGTTGAAAACGCACACGAGTTATTGGCGAAATGAAACGATTCACGAACAAGTAGCCGAACTTTTGAATAGAAGAGTTGTGAATTGATTTAACTAATTGGCACTGCTAATTTTAGGCAGATATATTCTCTAATTGAAATAGATTATTTAACCATGCAACAAATGCGATCGCAATTGGCGACTCGTGACTCAACACACGCGCCGTAATTGCCTGTCCCATCGGCATACCAGGTGTTTCCTGCCAAGCTAGCCAAGTATGAATCAATGCTTTGGCATGGTGAATTAATGTATAGCGATTAATACCAGCTTCTTCAATTTCTTGCAAAATTTCTACTGCTTTTGGATATAAAGCATCATCTGGTGGAATGAGATAGGTAACAAAATCTTCTAGCATTCCAGAAAGTTGATTATTAGGCATTAGCCAAACACCGATCTTTGGTAAATGCGGATCTGGTGCTATATAAATCAAACCTTCTTTTGACGGTACTTTGGGAATATTTTGGTAGCCACTCGTAATGAGACGATCGCGTACTGCTTGCCAGCGTGCCTGTAAATCTCGATCGGCATCAACTACAATTCCTAATGTACGTAAATTCTCTTCCTTCAACTTCAATGGTAATCCAGCCAAAAGTATTTCAATTCCTTTTCCCTCTTCTGTATTTGGAACTTCTACAGAAAATGTTTCTGGCACTTGATATTTTTCGCATAAAGCCCAAATAACGTGCCTGTCATTGTTACCTTCAACTAATAACTGGTGAGGCTTTGATTTAGGAGGTTTTGGTGCTTTTGCCATCACCGCACCTCAATACTTTGCCGAACCGCAATTGATAACTCATCAGGAGTATATTCAACTGCACGTATATCCTCATCACGCCGACTCAAGCGAAACAATTTACCGACTGAACTATCATCTAATTGAGATAAAGCTTCCTGAAATGCAGCGATACAATCCCAGCTATGAGTAGTAGCAAAAACCTGCACGTTTAACCGTTGCGCTGTTTCCAAAATTAACCGCCACATATCAGTTTGAGTTTCATAATACAAACCAGTTTCAATTTCATCGACTAGCAAAAAACCATTTTCAACTGTGACGCTAGCTATTGCTAGCGCGAGAATACGACGCATCCCTTCACCCATACTACCTAAAGGAATTGGCTCTCTTTTCCCACGAATTTTTACTATAATACCACTGTTATAAGTTGGGCGACTATAAAATCCAATACGTTCTATATTCTTATCCAAAATTTTGAGTGCTGTTACTACGCTTTCTTCTTCAGGAGTGAGGAGAATTTTATTCCAAAGTTTAGCTAGTTCATCAAATCGAGTGATACTGTTGGTTGTGAGAAATTGACACGGCTGAGGCATAGCAACCTGATTTGATAATAACTTTTTCCTTCCCAAACGAAAACTTTTACGTTCAACTAACCCATCCTCACTCACAGGAAATCTCATTGGGCTATAAGAACCGTATGAGAAGTCTAGTTCAAAAATAGATATATCTGCGCTATCTGCATCCTGAATTAACAAATCTGACTCAGATGTATCCTCGATAAGTTTACTTTGGCTTGTTAGTGGGTGTAACTCTATTTTCAGAGACAATAAACTTTCTTTTTGGGATCGCAAGTAAATAGCTGAATCGTTCTCTAATTGATTATCGTAAAAAATATGTTGGATTTGATAACGCCGAGCAGGTATTATGCCAGATCCACCTAATAGTTTCTCACTTGTAGTGCTAACAAATTCTCCACGATCTTCTAGCATATCGATTAAACAGATAGGATTCACTTGGTTAACAAGTAAATACACCGCTTCTAAAAAACTAGTTTTACCAATGTTATTTGCACCGACGATCAGATTGACACGCGCCAACCCGTCGATATGAAAGTCTTTAAAGCAGCGATAATTTTGGATACTAAGATCGCGTAACATAAAATCCTTTGCCGTATAGTGATTATTATCTCCTATATTAGGTAGCAATGGTAGTTTTGCGGTTAAATTTGGCGATAATATTTTCTAATTATCTACTAATCTATTAAAATCTGATTCAGAGTTATCAAATATCGTCAATGCTAGAACAATCATCGCCATCTGAAAAAATCCGCGCTCGTGTTTTGATTTCCGGTATCGTGCAGGGAGTTGGTTATCGTTACTCTACTTTTAATCAAGCTCGATCGATCGGTGTAAATGGTTGGGTACGCAATCTAGACGATGGGCGAGTGGAGGCTGTTTTTGAGGGAAGTCAGGTAGATGTGGCAGCGATGATTAACTGGTGCGAGAAAGGTAGTCCCGCTGCGGTGGTTAAAGATGTGGCTGTTGAGTACGAATCGCTAGAAGGCATTGAAGATTTCTCTATCAAAAGGGGTAGTTATTAATAGATTCGGTAACTAAAGTAACGAATATAAGGATGAATCTGGAGAGGAAAGAGCAGGTAAAAAATGAAGTGTTTACGTTAGAGAAGATGAAGTTAATTTAAGAAAGATATCTTCAGGTATTGTTCTTCAAATGATGTGTTCAAAAACGCCACATTATGCCCAAGTCGCTTCAAACTGGAAAATAATATTTTCTTCCTGGTTTGGTAGGGACGATCGGGGGTGGTAGATGAATAATGTGGAGCATTACTATAAAGTATTAGAGCTAGAACCGGGAGCTTCATTGGAGGAAGTTCATCAAGGTTACAGAGATTTAGCTCTGGTATGGCATCCAGATCGTTTTCCCAATCATCCCCGATTGCAACAGAAAGCTCAGACCAAATTTCAGGAAATTAATGAAGCTCACGATAAGTTGCGATCGTCTTTACGAATTGCCGTCCCCAAGAGTTGCCCGCCCCCATGTGAAGCGAAACGAACTCAACCACAAAATTCGCGATCGCCCGGACAGCAATTTTACCAACAAGCCACCAGCAAAGCAAAAGCCGAACCCGACACGCACCACAGTTACCATAGTTGCGATCGCATCCCTTTCGTTAACTTCAATCGTAAAGATATCCAAGCGTGGCTGGATTAATAGACATCTCCAGAAAAGATTGTAGAGGCGTTGCATGAAACGTCTCTACAAGGTTTGAAAGAAGATACAGCGCTTTCCAAGTGAATGAGGTACACATAACTGCTAACAGAAACCCGGTTTCTATCCCGCACTTCACTTAACTGGAACTGCTGTATCTATTGCTCCATTTTTGTTAAAAAATCGTTTGACACTTACCAATTCACTTGCTTGGGTATCACAAATCTTTTCTGTTGTCCGAGAGTTCCCTGCCACAATGGTAAAAGTGACGTGGTAAATGAAGTAGCTGGGGAGGACTCCGATCTGTTGGATAATTTTTTGAATTTGGTATAAATTTTGAAAGTCCCGATTAGGGATCGTATTATGGCAATCATTTCCTCCAAACAACAGCCCAGCGACTCAGAACCGAAACCGCAGCGGAGTCGGGAGTCAAATAGCGATCGCAAAACCAAAACCAAAACCCCGCCATCTGCTACCAGATCGGAATTATTACAGCCAACACTGGTAGAAGATGAAAGCGACAAGCAAGAAGAAGGACTCAGACCCCAACGACTAGCTGATTATATCGGCCAACAAGAACTAAAAACTGTTTTGGAGATTGCCATCCAAGCGGCGAAAGGTCGCGGTGAAACGATGGATCACCTGCTACTATATGGCCCGCCCGGTTTGGGTAAAACTACGATGGCGCTGATTTTGGCAACGGAAATGGGTACTAGTTGCAAAATCACGGCGGCACCAGCGTTAGAGCGTCCTAGAGATATTGTCGGGTTACTGGTGAGTCTCAAACCGGGAGAAATCTTATTTATTGATGAAATTCATCGCTTGACGCGGATGGCAGAGGAACTTCTCTATTCAGCGATGGAAGATTTTCGGATCGATATTACGATCGGCAAAGGTCAAGCCGCAAAAACTCGCAGTTTACCTTTATCGCCGTTTACCTTAGTGGGGGCGACTACTCGCGTGGGGGCGCTGACTTCTCCGTTGCGCGATCGCTTTGGCTTAATTCAAAGGTTACGCTTTTACGAGCCGGAAGAACTCACCGAAATCGTCTTGCGGACTGCCGAAATCCTGAAAACTCCCATCACTCGCGAAGGAAGCGAAGAAGTTGCCCGTCGTTCTCGCGGTACGCCCCGCATTGCCAACCGCTTGCTCAAACGAGTGCGAGACTACGCTCAGGTTAAGAAATTGGGGGAAATTAATCAAGCGATCGCCGCCAAAGCATTGGAAGCATTCAATGTTGACCCCCTTGGGTTAGATTGGACAGACCGCACCGTGTTAAAGGCAATGATCGAACATTTTAAAGGTGGGCCAGTAGGAATTGAAACTATTGCATCGGCAACCGGAGAAGATGTTCAAACGATCGAGGAAGTTTACGAACCGTATCTGATGCAAATCGGATTTATGTTACGGACTCCTCGCGGTCGCATGGTCACCCCAGCTGCTTGGCAACATTTAGGTTATGATAAGTGATTTGTCATTGGTCATTAGTCATCAGTCATTAGTCATTGGTTATTTGTTAATAACGCAAGTTGTTAGTTATGAAGTTAGGTATTTTAGAACCCCCTAAATCCCCCTTTTTAAGGGGGACTTTAAGATCCGATCCGGTTCCCCCCTTTTTAAGGGGGGTTAGGGGGGATCGGTTGTAACTAGCAACTTGAGTTAATACTTATCGATCGATTGCAATGTCCGATGCCCGATGCCCAATTCCCATTCCCCATTCCCCATTCCCATTTCCAAATTATGATTCGCTGGACTTTGCATTTACTGTGCGTACTGCTATTGGCGGTTTCCACTCTCTTAATTAGTATTTCGCCCGTGATGGCGCAAACGGAAACTCAGCCCAGTATTACCGAAACCGAATCGACATCTACTGCTAATCAACCAGAAAATATCATTAGTAACGAATCGGAACCAACTGCTACCGAATCGGCAAATATCATTAGTAACGAATCGGAATCAATGGCTACCGAATCGGCAAATGTGATTAGTAATGAACCGGAAGCAACGGTTAGCAAATCAGAAAATCAACCCAGTAACGAGCAAAAAGATTTAGAAGCTAAGATAAACGAACTGGGACAAAAAGCGATCGATGCTACTGAACAAGGTGAGTTTGCTGATGCGGAAGGTTACTGGACTCAGCTAATAGAATTATTGCCAGATAATCCAGCGCTTTGGAGTAACCGGGGTAATTCTAAGGCTAGCCAGAATAAGTTAGCAGAGGCGATCGCAGATTACGATAAAGCAATGGAACTCGCTCCCACTGCACCCGATCCCTATTTAAATCGCGGCATGGTTTTGGAAGCAATGGGAGAATTCGATCGCGCGATTGCCGATTACAATCATCTACTAGAAATCAGCCCTAACGATCCGATGGCTTACAATAATCGGGGCAATGCTTTTGGTAGATTGGGAGATTGGCAAAAAGCGATCGCAGATTTCCAAAAAGCCTTTCAATTAGAGCCTAACTTTGCCTTTGCGCGTGCCAATTACGCCCTCGCTCTTTACGAAACCGGACAAACAGAAGTTGCCATTCGCACCATGCGAAATATCATTCGCAAATATCCCCAATTTCCCGACGTGAGAGCAGCTTTAACCGCCGCACTTTGGGTACAAGGACAACACGGAGAAGCGGAAAGTAACTGGGTAGCAACTGTAGGACTAGATCCCCGTTATAAAGATATTGAATGGGTGAAAAATGTACGTCGTTGGCCTCCTATGATAGTGGCAGCATTGGATAAGTTTCTCCACATTCAATAGATAATTTCCCAAAACCATTGTAGAGACGATTCATAAAACGTCTCTACAATGGTACTAGGCTTCCTTTCGCGCAATACGCTATAAAGCTTTCTGATTCGGTTGAATTGGCAGTTCGATCGCAAACTCCGTTCCTTCTCCTAACGTAGAAAGACAACTTATTTTTTTTTTTTGTTTTTCCACAACTAGCTGATAGCTATTTGATAACGCTAAGCCAGTACCGCTACCTACTGGCTTAGTCGTAAAAAAGGGATTGAAAATTTTACTTTTCACATCTTCTGGGATGCCACACCCATTATCAACAATCCTAATTTTGACGCGATCGGAACTAGTAAGTTCTGTATAAATATAAATTTTACCTTTTCTTTTTTCCAAGGACAAACTACTGGTCATAAATGACTGTTCTATTCCATCGATCGCATTAGTTAAAATATTCATAAACACTTGATTTAATTGACTTGCATAACAAATAACTTTAGGCAAATTACCATAATTTTTAATCACTTCAATACCGTTTGTCAAATTATCTTTACTTTCATCTCCTTGATAATTTAAACGATACTGTAAAATCAGCAATGTACTATCGATCCCTTCGTGAATATCGACAGGTTTCATGTCAGCTTCATCTAACCGAGAGAAGTTTCGCAAACCAAGCACTATATTGCGGATGCGTTCAGATCCCAATTTCATGGAAGCGAAAGCTTTTTGCAAATCTTCTAACATGAATTCCAAATCTATCTCTTTAGTTAATTCTCTAATTTCTTCGGTGGGAGTAGGATAAGTATTTTGGTACAAATTAATTAATTTTATTAAATTTTGAACGTAGTCTTTGGCAAAATCTACGTTTCCATAGACAAAATTAACTGGATTGTTAATTTCATGAGCAATCCCTGCCACCATCTCGCCCAAACTAGACATTTTTTCATTGTGAATAAGCTGAATTTGAGTACGTTGCAATTCATTTAGAGTTTGTTCGAGACGCTCGTTTTTTTCATTCAATTGGTGCGTTCTTTCCGCTATTTTTTGTTCTACGGAAGCATAAAGTAAGGCGTTTTCTAAAGAAATAGCTGCTTGAGCAGAAAGTAATCTTAATATTTTTAACCTTTCTGGAGTGAACGCGCCGACAGCTAAGTTATTTTCCAAATAAAGAATGCCTATCAGTTGACCTTGGTTAACGATCGGAGTACATAAAAGTGATTTTACTTGCTGTTTTGCAATATAAGGATCTTCAGTAAATTTTCCTTCACGGCTGGCATAATTTAAAACTACATCAGCGCGAGTCCTTTCAACGTAATTAAGGGCTGTTAAGGGCAAATATTTTGTATCTAAAGTATCAATATTTTTCTTTACTAGAAACTCTTCCGGCGTAGCTTCAATTACCATTTTGCTATTAGGTTGATTTAAAATTAAAATACCTTTTTCTGCTCCAGCATTTTCTAGTAAAATTTTCATTAACTTGTCTAGCAATTTATCTAGCACGATTTCCCCAGAAATCGCTTGTGAAGCTTTAATGACGGTATCTAAATCTAAGAAACTAGCGTG
>CAZJJR010000062.1:0-223 GCA_964546365.1 uncultured bacterium
AGAGCGTACCCTTGAATAACCCTTGGGGACGAACGAGCAGCACTAATACCATGATGAAAAGGGCTACCCCTAACTTGTATTCGCTACCCAGCCAAGGTACGCTCAATTCTTGGGCGACACCAATTACTAATGCACCTGCGATCGCGCCGTAAGGGTTACCAATTCCTCCCAAAATTACCGACGCAAACATCGGAAAAATCAAGAACCAACCCATATTCGGGCG
>CAZJJR010000062.1:284-4417 GCA_964546365.1 uncultured bacterium
GTTAGAGTTCCGGCAATTACCCAAGTCCAAATAACTACTCTCTCTACATTAATCCCCGTCACGCGAGCCAGATCTACGTTATCCGCTACCGCTCGCATCGCTTTGCCGATTTTGGTATTCTGCAACAATAAGTGCAATCCTACAATTGCCGCAATTGCTAAAAAGACTTCTACTGGATGATAAAAAGGTACTTTGATGCCAAAAAGCTCGATCGCGGAAGCAACGGGTAGATCGTAACGTTGGTTGCTACCGCCCCAGATGAAGATAATGCCGTTACGAATAAATAAGGCTAGTCCGATCGAAATAATCATCAATGTGGTGGAAGTGGTACGGCGATCGCGCATCGGTGACCACACTAGCTTTTCCGACAATAGCATTCCCAGCACCGTGCCTACTGCCCCGACAATCAGAGACAACCAAATATTCACTCCACTGATATTTGCCAGCCAAGTCAGATATGCTCCCAGCGTCATGAAGTCACCATGAGCAAAGTTGGCTAATCGCAAGATTCCATAAGTAAGGGTTAGCCCTATTGCTGCTAAGGCAATAATACTGCCCACAGCTACCCCATTTACCAATAATTGCGTGGTTTGTTGTAGATCCATTTTCTTTTTTGTAACTCTTTGCTTTTTGCGATCGCTTTACTAGATTTTCTCTAAATGACAGTTATTTACAAAGTCAGTTTTTAATTAAACCAGCTTGTTTGCTTGCTTGTCATATCGTGTTCGGTTATATCGTTTTACAGTTTTACATAGTTATCCTATAAGTTCAGGTGTTGTCGAAACAGTTTTCAGCTACAGGCTTTATTAGAACCATCGTGATAAATGGGACAGAATAACTTTTGTCAATAAGTACACATACTCAAATTGCTACGTTTAATACAGAATACAAATTGTCAATACCATCACCAAGACATGAATTATGAATAAGCGAGAATGGACATTCTTACAACCTGTTTTAAATGATGAAGAGGTTAATAAACTTCGTAGCAAACTCAGCAAAGTAATAACGGGTTGCGGCGAAAAAAACGAAGTCATGCTTAAAAAGCAAGCTAACTGGGTAGCTGTACCTGTTGAAAGTGGCGATCATTTTTCTGATGAGGATATAAAAAAGCTTTTACAAGCTATTTTAGAGCATGGATATAAGGAGATAGTAGCAGTTGCTTTTGAATTTTTAAAAGCTTTTCCTCCTGCATTTGTAGTTCCAGCAACGACTGAAGCAATAGAAGAATTTGATTGGAAATGCGGACATTTTTGGTTTACGCTATATGCTGGAAAACCTGACTGGGTTATCATTTGCACAAAGCTTGATTATCTGGTTATTTTTGGAAAAATAAGTTTTATCCAAAAATTTTTAGGGTGTGAAATTGATGAAGCTTTTAGAGAATTCTATGATTTTTTATCAGACTATTCTGATTCAGATTCTTTAAAAAAAATATTGCTTTCTGTGTATCACAGGCTCTTATAAACTTATCCACAAGTAGAGTGTGAGACTATTATCAAGCTCTGAAATCGCTCCCCAAAAAAATTAAGCGACGAGCGTGGGAAGAAAAGTATGTTGACAGCAGTTGTCAGGAGAGTGTGGCACTACTCCAAACAGAGCTTATTCAATAAACTTCGTTTGGAGGGGGGTACTTCATGCAACTGAACGCATACCCCATACCCTACGCCCCATAACCCATTCCTTACTAAAAAAATATTAATTCTTTCCATTACTATTGACTCTCCAGTTGACTGGAGGGTTTAAAGTAATAGCATAAGTTCCTCAAAACCTCATATATGGTTTTGGGAGGTAAAAAATGTTAGCGAAAAAAGGTTTATTAATTGCGCTTGCTAGTGCTGGTATCGGTGCAGCAGCCACATTAGCGGCTGGCTATTTCACCTCTGCAAGCTGGGCAATTCCAGCAAAGGATGGTAGTTCTGCCAATTCTACCAACCAAATGGGTTGTCTGCGATCGAGTGGTGGAATGGGAATGGGGATGGGGATGATGGCATCAATGCGTCCCCAGAACGAACCCGATTACCTCCAAAAAATGATACCTCATCACGAGGAAGCGATCGCCACCGCCAAATTGCTCAAAGCAGGCACCAATCGCCCGGAAATGAGAAAATTTGCCGATGATATCATCCGCGTTCAGAGTGCCGAAATTCAACAAATGCAAGCATGGCTGGATCGGTGGTATCCCAATCAGAAGAAACAGGCACATTATATGCCGATGATGCGAGATTTAACTAATTTAAAAGGAGATGAATTAGATCGAGCATTTTTAGAAGATATGCGAATGCACCACATGGGTGCAATCATGATGTCTCATCAATTGTTGATGCGTAATTTAGCTAAACACGATGAAGTAAATAAGCTAGCAGAAAGCATTAGCACTAGCCAACGTAATGAAATTCATCAAATGCAAAGTTGGCTACAAAGTTGGTTTGGTGCAACAGGAATGATGGGTAATCATCATGGGCATATGAGAGGAATGAATAATCCCAACCGATTACCTCTCTCATCTGTTCATTAATATCATAATGTTTGTAGTAAGGACTTTAGTCCTGATTCCTTGGCTAAGAGAGGACTGAAGTCCTCACTACGAATGCAAAAATAGCAATCAAAAGATCGGAGAAAGGCATGAAATTACAACTGAATGTTCCCAGCATGGCTTGTTCTGCGTGTGGAGACACTATTACCAAAGCGATTAAGAAAATCGACCCCAACGCCGAAGTACAAACCGATCCGAAAAGCAAACTCGTCAGCGTAGAAACCATCCAACCAGAGACAGCCGTGAGAGATGCGATCGCATCTGCGGGTTATCCAGTTGCCTGATCGATAAAAACCTAAAAATTAACAATCAAAAAAGGAGGTGAGGTATAACTTCTTTTCTAATTTTATAGGTAAATTTTGTTGACGAATCGAATGATTTACAGACAGACAGCTATCGCAACGATCGGCTTAGTTTCGATTGGCCGATCGTCAACTCAGTCAAATCACGCTAATCAGATCTTAACCGTTTCTGTGAATCCAGTATCTCAGACTTCACCAAAAAAGTCAAATCCTGCTGTTACCATCTCTTCCCTTACTAACGGACAACAGAATAATCAAGTTCATGGATTAGCAGCCAATGATAACAATATTATATTTCAATCCCAAGATAGGGGTAAAACTTCGCAAAAGGTAGCTTAATTTATGCAAATCAAACCAAAAATCTGGAGTGGCATTATTGGGTTAGCATTAGTTTTAGGCATCAATCCCAATCTGACAGCAATGGAAATGCCAGTTAGCCAAACAAATCAGTTTCGTAAAGTCGAGCAACCGCTGCCATTAAAAGTCTTCGTCACTTTAGGTGGATTAGGTTTAATTAGCTTGGAATTATGGTGGTTTATTTTTAGTAAAAAAGCCACCAAATCAGCCGAAACACGAGAAGGAAATCAAGAAATTACCATCCAAGTTAACGGCGGTTACGAACCCAGTCAGGTTTTGGTACAAGCCGGACAACCAGTAAAATTAAAATTCTTTCGTCAAGATTCTAGCAGTTGCTTAGAAAAGGTTTTGTTGCCGGATTTTCATATTGCTGCTAACCTACCACTCAATCAAGAAACAATTGTTGAATTCACTCCCCAAACACCCGGAGAATATCAATTTACTTGTGGCATGAATATGTTTCGGGGAGTTGTTAAAGCACGGTAGTTAAATAGCGATATTCCTCGTTTTAATTTGTCATTTTTTGAAGTAAAAACCCATGAAACGAGACTACTTTCAATTACAGGGAATGAGTTGCGCTGCTTGTGCATCCAACATCGAACAAGCAATCAAATCCGTGCCAGGAGTTGATAACTGTAGTGTTAACTTTGGCATGGAACAAGCAACAGTAGAATATCATCCCCAAAGAACGAATTTAGAGCAAATTCAGCAAGCGGTAGCTGATGCTGGTTATACGGCAAAACCGTTGCAAGAAATGGGAACGGGAGAAGATGATGCCGAACGATCGATCCGTTTCAAAGAACAGCAAAGTTTACAGCGCAAAGTGATATTTGGCGCAGTTATTAGCATCATACTGGTAGTTGGTTCTATTCCAGCCATGACTGGATTACATATTCCATTCATCCCAGGATGGTTGCATAACTCTTGGGTACAGTTGA
>CAZJJR010000062.1:4447-12392 GCA_964546365.1 uncultured bacterium
TTTTGGTGCGGGAAATCATTTTTTGTCGGGGCTTGGAAAGCGCTGAAACGTCAAGCTGCGGATATGAATACGCTAATTGCATTGGGAACTGGTGCAGCTTATTTATATTCCTTAATCGCTACAATTATGCCGGAATTGTTCGTGCAGCCAGAAGAACCTTCTTTACAGCCTCATGTTTATTATGAAACGGCAGCAGTCGTAATTACGTTGATTTTGTTGGGGCGTTTGCTAGAAAATCGCGCTAGGGGACAAACTTCGGAAGCGATTCGCAAATTGATGGGATTGCAAGCAAAAACGGCGCGAGTAATTCGCAACGGACAAGAAATCGATATTCCGATTCAAGAAGTGGTAGTTGGCGATGTAATCGTAGTACGTCCCGGTGAAAAAATTCCGGTAGATGGAGAAGTAATTGAAGGGAGTTCGGCGGTAGATGAAGCGATGGTAACGGGGGAAAGTTTGCCAGTCACGAAGCAAGCTGGAGACGAAGTAATTGGTGCGACGATTAATAAGACTGGTAGTTTTAAATTCCGCGCTTTGAGAGTTGGGAAAGATACTGTTTTGGCGCAGATTGTCAATCTCGTGCAACAAGCGCAGGGTTCTAAAGCACCTATTCAAAGATTAGCAGATCGGGTAACTGGGTGGTTCGTACCTGTGGTAATCGCGATCGCGATCGCAACTTTCGTCATCTGGTTTGATATCATGGGTAATCTCACCCTCGCTTTAATCACTACCGTCGGAGTTTTGATTATCGCTTGTCCTTGCGCTTTAGGTTTAGCTACCCCTACCTCCGTGATGGTGGGAACTGGTAAAGGTGCAGAAAATGGCATTTTAATTAAAGGTGCTGATAGTTTGGAACTCGCCCATAAAATCCAAACCATCGTATTAGATAAAACCGGAACTCTCACCGAAGGTAAACCAACAGTTACCGACTACGTAACGGTTTTAGGAACATCCCACAGTAATGAAATTAAATTGTTGCGATTAGCGGCGGCGGTAGAACGTTATTCAGAACATCCTTTAGGAGAAGCAATCGTTAATTATGCCAAAAATCAACAAGTGAGTTTTCCCCTCCCAGAAGTTGATAAATTTTCTGCCATTGCTGGTAGTGGTGTTCAAGGTTTAGTATCGGAAAGGTTGGTGCAAATCGGTACTCATCGTTGGATGGAACAACTAAATATCGATCTTGAAAATATTGATGTACCTTTACGAGATTATCAAAGACAATGGGAAGCTGATGGAAAAACTGTAGTCTGGATTGCTGTAGACGGAGAAATCCAAGGATTAGTCGGAATTGCCGATACTCTCAAAGCTTCTTCAGCTAGTGCGGTTAAAGCCTTACAAAAGTTAGGGATAAATGTCATCATGCTAACTGGTGATAATCAAAAAACCGCAGAAGCGATCGCAAATCAGGTAGGCATTCAGCGAATCTTTGCAGAAATCAAGCCAGACGGAAAAGCCGCTGTCATCAAATCTCTCCAAATGGAACATCGCAAATCAGTTGTGGCGATGGTGGGTGATGGAATTAACGACGCCCCAGCATTAGCCCAAGCGGATGTGGGAATTGCGATCGGTACCGGTACGGATGTGGCGATCGCAGCTAGCGACATCACCCTAATTTCAGGAGATTTGCAAAGTATCGTCACCGCCATTCAACTCAGTCGCGCCACCATGCAAAACATTCGCCAAAATCTTTTCTTTGCTTTCATTTATAACGTAGCTGGAATTCCGATCGCGGCTGGTATTTTGTTCCCGATTTTTGGTTGGTTACTCAATCCAATTATTGCAGGTGCAGCGATGGCTTTTAGTTCCGTTTCTGTGGTAACAAATGCTTTGCGGTTGCGGAATTTTCATCCGAAAATTATCTGATTTCTTTGTTTGTAGTGAGGACTTCAGTCCTCTCACCGCCTTAATATAAGGACTAAAGTCCTCACTACGAACTTTTATTAATTTTCTTCTCCCCAAGTTCGTAATTGCAAATAAACCAAAAATAAAGCTACTACTAATAACACAGTGGCAGCCGCCGCCGCATAACCAAAGTCAAATTGAGCAAATGCTTGGTCGTAAATGTAATAAACTAACAAATTAGTAGAATTTAAAGGCCCACCACCAGTAATTACGTAAACTTGCTCGAAACTGCGTAAAGTAAAAATAGCCGTGGTAACCGCAGCAAAGACAAAAGTAGGTCTTAAACCGGGTAAAGTAATATGCCAAAATTGTTGCCAAGAATTCGCCCCATCTAATTCCGCTGCTTCGTAACGTTGTTGGGGAATTGCTTGCAAACCTGCCAAAAATACCACCATATTAAAACCAATTTGTTTCCAAATACTTAATAAAATTAAAACTGGCATTGCCCAAATCGTGCTGGATAACCAAGCAATTGATGGAATGCCGATCGCATTCAGCAAGGCATTTACTGGGCCTTCTGTTTGAAATAACCAGCGAAAACCTAAACCAACTGCTACTAAAGAAGTGATGGAAGGAATAAAATAGGCAGTTCTTAATAAGCCACGCCATTGCAAGTTGCGGTTTAATAATACGGCCAGTCCTAAAGGAATTATCAAGCTAGGAATTACGGTAGCTAGTGTAAAATAAATAGTGTTACCCAGAACTTGCCAAAAGTCGGGAGTATACAACAAGCGCCAATAATTTCGCAAGCCAACTAAACGAGTACCGGCTTGGGTAAAGTTACCAGTAGTAAAACTCAGGTAAAACAGGTAAGCAATCGGCCAGATTACGAATAATCCCAGTAAAATAAGTGCTGGTGCTAAAAATATTCCGGCAGCGATCGCATCATTGTCTAACCAGGATTTATTATATATTTTTGGCTTTAACAAATTTCCCTCCCAGGTGTCATGACTGCTAATTCCATCTCAGTTGATTCTACTCCCTGTCTGATTTCTCCCCCCGTCACTCCTTTCGATGAGATGGCAGGCGTTCCCATCAAATTGGGCATCATGGCTTCTGGAAATGGTAGCAACTTCGAGGCAATTGCCCAAGCGATCGCAAATCAAGAACTTAATGCCAAAATCCAAGTAGTAATTTACAACAACCCAGACGCGAAAGTAGTAGAAAGAGCAAAACGCTGGGGGATTCCTGCCATTCTTCTCAACCATCGAGAATATAAAAAACGCGAAGAATTAGACGCCAAAATCGTCGAAACTTTCCAACAATTTGATGTAGAAATAGTAGTTATGGCAGGATGGATGCGAATTATCACCCCAGTTTTAATCGATGCCTTTCCCAACCGATTAATTAACATTCATCCTAGCTTGTTACCGAGTTTCAAAGGTATCAGAGGAGTGGAACAAGCTTTAGAAGCAGGTGTGAAAATTACTGGCTGTACGGTTCATTTAGTCGTGCCAGAAGTAGATAGTGGCCCAATATTGATGCAAGCTGCCGTGCCAATCTTTCCAGATGACACCCCGGAAACATTGCACGATCGCATTCAAGTGCAGGAACATAAAATCTTACCAAAAGCGATCGCGATCGCTGCTGCCCAGTTTAATATTTAAGCATAAATATCAATAAACACGGACAAAAGGCTCGGTTAATTGCTATAACTTAAACTTAAGGGTTAAATAGAGATAAAATAACACTAGTAGAAGAGGGCAGAAATAACTCATCAGTTAAGGCAGGTAAAAAATATTCCTTCTACCTTTAAGCCTTCTTAAACTAGCTACCCTGGTGGAGATGAACAGGTATCTTTTCCGATTGTGGACTGTGTTGGGAAGTGGGTGGATTTGGCTGTTGATGCAAAGTCCCACAGCAGCACAAATCGTCCCAGATACCACATTGCCAACAAACTCGATCGTCATTCCACAAGGCAATACCAACCTCATCGAGGGAGGAACTACAGCAGGCGGTAATTTATTCCACAGCTTTCGGGAATTTTCTATCCCCACTGGTGGCAGTGCCTACTTTAATAATAGTTTAGGCATTCAGAATATTTTCAGCCGAGTAACAGGTAACTCCATCTCTCATATTGATGGTTTGATTCGTGCTAATGGTAGTGCTAACCTATTTTTACTCAATCCCAACGGCATCATTTTTGGGCCAAATTCTCGCTTAAATATCGGCGGTTCCTTTCTCGGTTCGACTGCAGATAGTTTGCAATTTTCTGATGGTAGTTTTTTCAGCGCTACTCAACCAAATACTCCTTCTTTATTAAATGTTAATGTACCGATCGGTTTGCAATGGAATCGCCCGAATAGTGGTACAATTCAAGTTAATGGCAATCGGCATTCTTTAACCTTACAAAACGGTTTGATTAGTTCGCCAACTAGTAATAATGAAAATTTAGGATTGTATTTGCAACCAGGAAAAACTCTGGCTTTAGTTGGTGGAGACGTTATTTTCAGCGGCGGTATCGTCAGTGGCGAAAACGGCAGAATTGAAATTGGTAGCGTTCAGCAAGGAACGGTGATTTTTCATCCAATCGCAACGGGATGGAATTTAGATTATTCGCAAGTCAATACTTTTGGAAATGTTAAATTTTCTGATACTTCATTAGCATACGTTAGAGGTAATCAAGATATTGGGCTTCAGCTAGTTAGCAGAAATTTAAGAATGACTGATGGTTCGATTGCTTTGATTGAAAAAATGGGTAATTTATCAAGGGGAGAAATTCAAGTCAGAACCTCAGATCGTATAGAATTAATTGGTACTAACCAAAGTACTCTAATTGGCAGCGGTATATTTAGTCAAATTAAATCAGCAGGAATAGGTGCAGATATTCACATTTACACTCAACGTTTGACGATGAATGATGGAGGACAAGTTAATACATTGTCGCGCAGTGAAAACCCGCAAACTAAAGGGGGAAGTATTTTTATAGAAGCGTCTGACTTTGTAGACGCAATCGCCACTTCTCCCACCAATCCTTTGACATTCAGCGGCGTTGTGTCAACAGGCTACCTCCAAGCAATACCTGGTGATATAACTATTTCCACTAATCACCTTAGACTAATTCGTGGAGCGCTAATAGTATTAACTAATGAAGGAGAAGCGCTATATGAAAATAATGTCACCATTAATGCAAAAGAAAGTGTAGAAGTAATTGGAGTAAATAGCCGTACTAACCAAGCAATTCCGATTAGAAGCTTTTTAGGTAGCGTAGCAATGGCAAGCGGTAATGGTGCCAATATGACAATTAACACTTCCAGAGTAATTATTCAAGGAGGAGGAGCAATCAAAACTAGTAGCGAAGGTAGTGGAGGAAGAGCAGGCAATTTAATCATCAATGCTTCTGAATTAGTTGAGGTAAGCGGGGTAGCGGCAGAAAATAATATTATTACTATTAATAGTAGGTTGACTTCTGGTGCAGAAGCTGGCAATCCGTTTCAAATACTCTATGGATTACCTCCACCGACAGGTGATGCAGGCATGATGACCATTATTACCCCTAGATTGGTCGTCTCTAACGGTGCCTTAGTTAGCGTTTCCAGTCAAGGTTTGGGAAATGCTGGAGATATGCAGATCGTAGCCAAGGAAATTTTAATCGATCGCGATGGCAAAATTGCTGGTTCGAGTGAATCCGGAAACGGCGGTAACATTGACATACGAGTTGCTGCCTCCTTACAGCTTCGCCATCAAACTCAAATTTCCTCTACCGCAGGTGGTAACGGTAATGGAGGAAACCTTACTATCAATGCAGATACAATAGTAGCCTTGGAAAATAGCGATATCAGTGCTAATTCTCAAAACTCTAGAGGAGGTAACATCACTATTTTTGCTAATGGCATTTTCGGTACTCAATTTCGTAATACCGCAACCGATCGAAGTGATATTACTGCTACTGGAGGTACTCCTGATTTAAGTGGTACGGTAGAAATTCAAACATTGCAAAATACGATCAAAAATCCTCCCGTATCCCTTGATGATAGTATTGCAGTTCCTAATACCGTAGTTGCCGATCTATGTTCTAGTCAGTCTCGTAATGCCAATAGGTTTACTTTTATTGGTTCTGGTGGATTACCCAGCATTCCCTACGACGCACTGTTTAGCCGTTACCATCTAACGGGTATCCAATCTTCTCTGTTAGCAGAACAAGTGCGATCGCCTTTTCCAATTAAACCTGAATCTGAGATAGTGGAAGCTACTGGCTGGAATCAAACCCTTGATGGTAAAGTTACCCTCACAGCCAATAATTTCCACACTACACCACCTTCTTTAACTTCTCCAAATTGCCAGATTTCACGCTAGGGAAAAGGGAAACGAAAAGGGAGAATAATTGTATAATCAATCCTTTCCGTGTTTGTAGTGAGGACTTTAGTCCTCGTACTAAGGACTTAAGTCCTTAGTACAAACTATTATTGTGCGATCGCATATCGTATTACTCAACAGGCGATGAAAAAACCTTCACCTTTCCCGCACATTCTTTTGCCCTTTCTCTCGCTTGTTCCACCGTATCTCCCATTGCCAAAGCAACACCCATCCGGCGATTTTTTCGAGTAGTTGGTTTACCAAAAAACCTTAACTTACTGGTAGGAACTCGTAAAGCTTCTTCTATACCAGTAAAGTGAGGATTTTCTCCGGCTTCATCTGCTAAAATTACCGCCGAAGCACTTGGTTTGATTAATTCAATATTACCAATTGGTAAACCTGCGATCGCCCGAACGTGCAACTCGAATTCCGACATATTTTGGCCGATCATCGTTACCATTCCGGTATCGTGAGGACGGGGACTAACTTCGCTGAAATAAACAGTTTGCTTGCCATTCGGATCGCCAGCAATAAACAATTCCACGCCAAAAATACCCCAACCTCCCAACGCTTCGGTAATTTTTTGCGCGATTTCTTGACACTGATTTAAAGTATCGGGATTTAACGCACAAGGTTGCCAAGATTCTCGATAATCGCCGCTAACTTGAATATGTCCGATGGGAGGGCAAAAAGATGTACCGTCGATCGATCGCACTGTTAGCAAAGTAATTTCCGTATCGAACTCAATGAATCCTTCCACAATCACTCGCTGATGATGAGTACGTCCCCCAGTTTGAGAATACTCCCAAGCAGGTGCAATGTCATCTTCATGGCGAATAGTACTTTGTCCTTTTCCAGAAGAACTCATCACTGGTTTTACCACGCAAGGAAAGCCCAATTCTTTCACTGCATCGCGATATTCTGCTTCTGTATCGGCAAAGCGATAAGCAGAAGTTTTCAAACCTAATTCTTCTGCGGCTAACCGACGAATTCCTTCCCGATTCATGGTAAGATAAGTTGCCCTAGCAGTCGGAATGACTCGCCAACCTTCTTGTTCTAGTTCTAGCAAAGTTTCAGTTGCGATCGCTTCAACTTCCGGCACGATAAAATCCGGTTTCTCCAAATCTACCAAGTAACGCAACTTATCCCCATCCAACATATCAACGATCCGGGCACGATGGGCAACTTGCATAGCCGGCGCATTACCGTAAGAATCGACGGCAATTACCTCTAAACCTAATCGCATCGCTTCTATGGTAACTTCCTTGCCCAGTTCTCCCGAACCTAGCAGTAATATACGTTTAACACCAGTTTGCAGGGGCGTTCCCCAAAGTTGAGATTTCTGATCTAGTTCTGGCATGAGAGGAGGAACTTTCAACAAGTTTTTTGATGATAGAACAAATATTGTATTGTTACAAAAACTGTAACCTACATAGAATATACAACTTAGTTAACTATTCAACATTCTTCATAATTAAGATGGAACATTTAAAGAATGGTGATTGCCCCAAGAGTATAAAGCTTTAGCCTCTTCACGGTTATAAAGCAAAACCTCTTCTAATTCTTCATAAGTCCATTTGCTATAATGAATTATTTTTTCTAAAATAAAATCTACTGAACGCCCTGCAAATACATCTTCTAAAATCTTTTCCAAACCTGTCTCAGCAAAAGATGCTAATAAAATAATAGCTTTAGCATTGCGATTATTAAGCGCTTCATAAGTCACTAGTTTGACAAAATCACG
>CAZJJR010000062.1:12440-26251 GCA_964546365.1 uncultured bacterium
ATCCTCATTAATATTAATAGGTTTCAACCAAATCTGTTCGCCGGAAAAACCCATCCCCTGCAATGCTTTCAGCGCTTTAGATTCCCGTTTTGTTCGCTGAAAAAAGAACCGTTCTGAATACCCTAATGCAATTCCTGCGTTCTCGATACCAAGCCTTTTTTCACCACTGGGTAGCATATAAGCATCCAAGACAGATTCACCAAGAGGAATCTCGCAACAAACAGCTTTGATAACATCGGATTCTATAGGTTCTGCCATGATCGATCTTAAACTCCAATATTTTAATGCAGGCAAAAAGTTAGCATAACAACATTTTTGATTACGCTGTTGCTACGCTAAGCAGGTGCAGGTGGGAGATTAGAAAAATCTACTTTACACTGTTTACATCGTCGATTCAATCCTTTTTTGGGTAACCGTAAAAACAATACTTGGCTGAACGCAAAAGTGGATACTAAGGTTGCCTATACTGTTGAAATTACGTAGAAATCCGGTTTTTACAATTTTTTCTTTAACTTTTCTTTAAGTCGTACTGTTACAAAAATTGTAACCGAAGTTAATTTTAACCAAAAAATGTCATCTTATAACCAAATAGGCGTAAATACTTTTAAAAATAACTCATGATGAAACTTTTTTATCTCTTACCCTTTACCTTACTCCTGTCTAGCACTAACACCGCAGTCACGCCACTGTTATCACCATCTTCCCAGGTACTCGCCCAAAGAAGCAATTCTGCTAGACCGGAAAACCAAAGCAATCGACCCGCCGGTGGTTTATTCGTGCAATCAAAAGACGGACGCCAGCAAGTCTTTCCCCTCAAACATACGGAAGTGAAAGCGAAAGTCGCGGGAAATGTATCGCGAGTGGAGGTAACGCAGACATTTGAAAATCCTTTTTCCGACCCTTTGGAAGCGGTTTACGTATTTCCATTACCGGATGAAGCGGCGGTAGATGATATGGAAATTAAAATAGGCGATCGCATTATCAAAGGTAACATCAAAAAACGAGAAGAAGCACAGGAAATTTACGAAAGGGCTAGACGAGAAGGACGAACCGCCGGACTCTTAGAACAAGAACGAGATAACATCTTTACCCAATCTCTTGCTAATATCAAACCCGGAGAACAAATTGATGTCACCATTCGCTACACGGATAGCCTGAAATTTGAAAGCGGTAACTATGAATTTGTTTTCCCAATGGTAGTTGGGCCAAGATATATTCCAGGTAATCCAATTCCCCCATCGGGAGTCGATACAGATAGAGTTCCCGATGCTTCTCGGATTACCCCACCAGTGTTACGTCCCGGTACTCGTTCCGGTCACGATATTAACGTTAGCGTGGAAATAGATGCGGGAGTACCAATTTCCGATATTCGTTCTACTTCTCATCAAATTACCACCCAACGTCAAGGCAATATTTTCAAAATTGAATTAGCCAAAGAAGATAACATTCCCAACAAAGATTTAATCTTGCGCTATCGAATTGCTGGAAATAACACCGAAGCCACAGTTTTAACTCAATCTGATGATAAAGGCGGTCATTTCGCCGTTTATTTAATTCCTGCTTTGCGATATCGCAGCAACGAAATCGTACCTAAAGATGTCGTCTTCTTAATGGATACTTCTGGTTCTCAAAGAGGCGATCCTTTAGTAAAATCGAAAGAATTAATGCGCCGTTTCATTAATGGATTAAATCCCAGAGACACTTTTACGATTATCGATTTCGCCAATACCACCCAACAATTATCCTCAATTCCTTTACCGAATACGGCAGAAAATCGCGCTAAAGCAATGGCATATATCGATGCTTTAGATGCTAATGGCGGTACGGAATTACTCAACGGTATTCGCGCCGTCCTCAATTTTCCACCTGCCCAAGAAGGAAGACTGCGGAGTGTCGTACTTTTAACTGATGGTTATATCGGCAATGAAAATGAAGTAATTGCCGAAGTGCAACGAAATTTAAAACCGGGAAATCGTCTTTATGGTTTTGGCGTTGGCAGTTCGGTGAATCGATTTATCATTAATCGTTTGGCAGAAGTTGGAAGGGGTACTGCCCAAGTAATTCGCCAAGATGAACCGACTCAAGAAGTTGCCGAAAAGTTTTTCCGTCAAATTAATAATCCAGTTCTCACAAATATCCAAGTTTCTTGGCAAGGTACGGGAGAATCACCGACGATTTATCCCTTAGCTGCACCGGATTTGTTTGCAAATCAACCTTTAGTTTTGTTTGGCAAAAAGTCGGATAAAACTAATGGAAATCTGCGGATTATCGGTACTGCTGTTGGCGGTAGACGCTACGAAAAAACGCTGCCAGTAAATTTTAATAGTAGTGGCAATTCTGCGATCGCACAATTATGGGGACGTGCCAAAATCAAGGATTTGATGAATCAAATGTTCGGCGGCGAAACAAAATCTGGCGTCGATGCGGTGACGGAGACTGCTTTAACTTATCGCTTATTGTCACAATACACAGCATTTGTCGCCGTCAGCGAAGAAGTGCGCGTTAATCCTGACGGTACTCGCCAGCGCGTACAAGTACCAGTAGAATTGCCCCAAGGCGTCAGCTACGAAGGCGTTTTTGGTGAAGAAGACCGTGCTGTTGGTGCTGCTGGTAATATTCTACTAGCGGCACCTAGCAGCGCACCTACCACTACATCTGGCGGCGCTAGTCGCATCCAAAACGCCAGACCTTTGTCTGTACCACCACCCGCACCAAATCAGCAGTCTGGTGACATAAGTTTAAGCACTTCCCGCATTGAGGTGATTAGTGCTGATGGATTGGATGCAACTGCGATCGCATCTATTACACAAAAGCTGCAAAATGTCAATATTCAAAACAACACTAGCGGCGAAATTGTATTGGAGTTATCCTTGCAAAATGGTCGAGTGAGGCGAGTGATTTTGGATGACAAAGCTTCGACTCTCAAAGAGCAAAATCTGGTTGATGCAATTAGGCGATCGCTCTTAACTTGGCAAGCTCCTCCATCTATTAATAATACAATTCGCCTCCGTTTGCGAATTCGTAATTGACGGGGGAAAGGGAGCAGGGGAGCAGGGGGGCAGGGGAGCAGGGGGAAAAGGAAAATTTGTTAACTCTAACTCCTGAATTCTGACTCCTGAATTCTGCCTTAATTGAGTAAATTTGCGATCGTACTTACTAACACCTCTGGCTCGACTGGTTTTGAGACATGACGTTGAAATCCAGCTTGCAGTGCTTGTTGCTGGTTGAAATCACCCGCGTAGGCAGTGAGGGCGATCGCGGGAACTTGTCCGCCTTGCTCTGGTGGCAGGGATCTCAGCTGCTGCATCAGCATATAACCATCCATATCCGGCATTCCGATATCGCTAAGCAGCACGTCTGGCTTCGATCGAATGAGCTTTGTCAATGCTTCATCAGCATTTGTGGCGGTAATTACCTTTGCGCCCGCCTGCTCTAACACGAAAGCCACAAATTCCCGCGAATCCGGTTCATCATCGACGATTAACACTTGAATACCATTCAAATCGGAAGATGACTCTGACGATAGACCGTTCCGATTGCTAGTTGTTTGTGTAATCATCAGTGGCAGCCTGACGGTAAAGGTTGCACCCATGCCAAGTCCCGGACTTTCGGCGCTCACCGTTCCGCCATGTAGTTCGACTAGATGACGCACGATCGCTAATCCTAATCCCAATCCACCAAACTTTCTAGTTGTTGCACCATCCGCTTGACGGAAATAGTCAAACACGTAAGGAAGAAAATCAGGCTCAATTCCTTGTCCGGTATCGCCGATCGTGATGTAAGCATGAGCCTCTTGGTGTTCCAAGCAAATATTTACCCGTCCTCCTTCCGGCGTGAACTTAACCGCATTGGAGAGCAGATTCCAAACTACTTGCTGCAACCGGGTGGAGTCCCCAGAAACCAAACCGACCTCTGGTGCAAGACTTGCCTCTATTTTGATTGATTTGGCTTCCGCCGCCAACCTTACTGTCTCCATCGCTCCTCGAATGACAGAGGTAAGATTGACGGGAGCCACGTTGAGGCTGAGTTTACCGCGCAGAATCCGGGATACGTCCAAAAGGTCTTCAATCAGTTCGGATTGCAGCTTGGCATTACGTTGAATCGTTGCCAGCGCTTGGGAGGTCGTGGCGGCATCCAGTTTTTTGCTTTGTAAAAGCGAAGACCAACCGAGAATCGGATTGAGGGGCGATCGCAATTCGTGAGAGAGTACGGCCAAAAATTCATCTTTCACCCGATTAGCCGCTTGAGCTTCTTCCCGCGATGCTTCGGCTGCCGATCGCGCTTGCTGTTCGGCTTCGTATAATCGAGCATTTTCCACCGCCACCGATGCCATTTGTGCCAGCTGCACTAAGATCGATTCATCAGCTTGGGTAAAATCTCCTTCATATTTGTCCGAAAGCTGGAGCAAACCGATATTACGTCCGTCTCGTCCAACTAAGGGGGCAGCCAGCCAACCGCGCATCGGCGGATGCCGATCTGCCTCTTTGCCAAATGCTTTCCAATGAGGATGTGCCTCCAGTTCGGCTTGGCTCATTCGCATCGGACGATTCAGGTGACAAACGCAAGCGTAGATACCCGATCCGTCTGGTTTTTCATCGTAGTTTTGCCAAGCCGCGTACTTATCCGAGAGGTAAATCGCGTCGATCGCTTGCGACCAATTTAGATCGATCGTCATACTGGCAACGGACTGATGCGTACCCACGATCGAGGCTGCTCGGTCGGTAATCACTTTCAAGACTTCTTCCACCGAAAGCGCCGAATTGATTGCCAGTGCTGCGGCGGTGAGTCCCTGCAATTGGTTGGCATAGTGTCTTTCATTAGCAAGCAGTTGTTCCCGTTCCGCTTCTGCTTGTTTGCGATCGCTGATGTCGTTGAAGAGAACAGCCACCTTGCACTCGTGCGGTTCGCCAACGCGGAAAGCGTAAACGTCGAACCATCTTCCCATTGAATCGGCACGATTGACGAAGCGCGTCGCCTCACCCGTGAGAGCAACCTTGCCGTAAATATCAAACCAAGATGGCTCCATATTCGGCACGATCTCGCGAATGGTTCGTCCCAGAGCGTTTTTCATTCCGGTTTGCTGCTCGAAGACCGGATTGATCTCGATATAGCGCCAGTCGATCGGCTGGTTGTTTTCATCGAAGATTAACTGCACGATGCAAAAGCCTTCATCTATCGACTCGAACAGGGTGCGATATTTGGCTTCCGATTCCCGTAAAGCCGCTTCGGTGCGGGCGCGTTGCAGACGGGGAAAGATACGGTTTGAGATTTCTTCAATTAATTCGATTTCGTCGTCGCGCCAATCCCGTGGGCGCGAGTCGCAGATCGCAATGTAATGCGTCCACCTGCCATTGCGGTGAAACGGAACTGTTACGAATGAATACATATTGAAAGCGGCGTAGCCCGGGCCGTCAGTGCGCGGATCGGTTTGGGTATTGCGAACTACAACAGTCTCTCCAGCACGACTGGCTCGCTTGAATTCCTCACTCAAGTACTGAGCGATCCGAAACGTGCCCACCGTACTCGGCACGTTTGTACTGTTCCAGCCGTAATGAACCGTCACCTCGCCCTGCCCTTCGTCAACATCGGTGAAGTTGCAGGTAGTAATTTTGAGATAAGCGCCGATCTTTGCCCCCACTACTTGCATAATCTCGTTAGCTGTGGAAAGGCGGGAGAAGTCATTGGAGATTTCCGCTAAAAAGCAGAGATTTGCTTCGCGGCGTTTGCGATCGCTAATGTCCTTGAACAGAACTGCCACCTTGCGATCGTGCGGTTCGCCAACGCGGAAGGCGTAAACGTCGTAAAAACGCCCGAGTTCGGCGGCGGAGTTTTCAAACCTTGCGGGTACACCCGTTAACGCTATTTCGCCGTAAATCTCAAACCAGTGTGCTTCGTGTTGGGGCACTAATTGGCGCACTGTTTTGCCAATCGCATCTACAAGTCCGGTGTGTTTCTCAAACGCAGGATTGGCTTCGAGAAAGCGGTAGTCGAATGCTTTTCCAGTCTCGTCAAACAAAACTTCGATCAAGCAAAAGCCTTCATCGATCGAATTGAACAGCGTGCGATATTTTGCTTCTGATTGGCGAAATTGCGCTTCTGCCTGCTTGCGTGAGGTGATGTCTAGAACGATCGCCACAACCGATTGTGGTTTGCCTTCGCGATCGCAGATTGCAGATACCTTATTGTTAACCCAGACGAGCGAGCCATCTTTGCGGATGTAGCGCTTCTCAATCTCAAACGGCTCTCCTTCGGCCACCATTCGGTTAAACAGTTCGACATTACGCGGCAAGTCTTCTGAATGCGTAATTTCTTGCATCCGTAGCTGGCTTAGTTCGACTGCCGAATAGCCAGTGATGTCGCAGTATTTCTGATTAACTAGCATCAGTTTGCCGTTGAGATCGGTGCAAGCTACGCCTGTCATTGCTTGATTGAAAATGGCTCGATACCGCTCTTGTGACTCCCGCAATCTCTCTTGAGCCTGTTTGCGATCGCTTAGATCGACCGTGACTGCTAGTACGGTGTGCGGATGACCCCGCTCGTCGTCGAGGCGGGTCAGACTGCTGTTTGCCCAGACGATCGTTCCATCTGGACGCTGGTAGCGCTTGTCAAGGGAGACTGGCTTACCTGTTTTTATTAGTTGTTGAAAAGCTTCCAGACTCTTGGCTACATCTTCGGGATGGGTGACATCAGATACTCCCGTGGTTAGCATTTCCTCGCGCGATCGTCCTAGAATGCGACATAGCTCGTCGTTAACTCGCTGAAAATGGCCGTCGAGGGAAATTTCCGAAAGTCCCACCGCTGCTTGTGAGAAGATGGCCGATAAGCGCTCTTCGCTTTCACGCAATCGCTCCTCTGCCTGTTTGCGTCGTTCTTCGCTGCGTTTGCGATCGGTGATATCCCGCGAAATGCACAGCAACCGTTCGATTTGCCCCTTGCTATCTCGAATCGGACTGATTTTGCTATCCCACCACTTGTATTCGCCCGTCAGTGCCGGACAATGGCCTTCAAAGGTGCAAACTTCACCTGCCCTCGCTTTAGCGATCGCTGCAATTGCCGCTTGCCGATCCGCTCCCTCCCAGAAGTCAGCCCAGGAGGTGTTGAGGAACGGCGTTATATCCTCAATGCCCAGTAAAGCCTGCCCCCCCGGACTCATGAACAGAATTCGTCCTTCTAAATCCAATACTTTGATGCAGTCATCGCTACTATCGAGTATTTGTTGATTCAATTCCTGACTTTGGCGCAGTGCTGCGGTGGATTTTTCTTGCTCCCGCTGCAAGGGGTCTTCAGCTTTCTGGCACTGCTGCCGAATACTTGATACTGTTGGCGAATTGCCTGTGGGGGCTGACCCCTCCCCAACCCCTCCCCTGCAAGGAGAGGGGCTTAAAGGCTCCCCCTTCCCGATCCCCCCTGCCCCCCTTAAAAAGAGGGAAGGGGGCTGGGGGGTTAGGTTTTCCGAATTCGCCAGCAGTATCATACTTTGGAGGGCGGCAACACTAAAACCTGCCAAACAAGTCATCAACCGCCGATCCTCCAAGTCAAATCGACGAGCCTCATCATGAGACAGCAGCCACAGCGTACCCAAGGGTTGACAGTTGACGTACAAGGGAATCAGCAAAGCTTCTACGATCGGAAATTGGAAATGGTGCAGGTAGGTGAAATAGCGTTCGGGACGAGCGTAAAGTTGCGGCTGTTTACTGCGAAGGGTGCTGCCACAGGGACTAAAATCTCCTGGGGTTGTAGTTTGTTCTAAATCTGCTAATGCTCCTGCGATCGCTACCCAACGAAAAACCGATTCGCCATTCGGTGCGGTTTCCCATAAGCTGATTCCCGCACTGCCTGCTTGAGAACGCTCGATCGCAATTCCCACTAGGGTTTTGAGCATAACTTGCGGATCGTCCATTAGTTGTTGAGCGAGAGTTTGCAGCGCTTGCATTTCCGACACCAGATCGGGCTGTCGGGCTGGACGATTCGCTAATTCTGAGGTCACGCACACATCGGCTTCTGCGATCCCCTGAGCGATATTTTCAGATAAATTATGGCCTAAAAAGACAGAGTGGTGGAGTCGATCGGTCATACAGTCTCCGTCCTCACTCTGAAAAGTATTTAGCAAGCAAATCTTTGCCAGGATCGCCCATTTGATGCAACAAGTACTCGATCTGTTTCAACGCGATCGGTAAGGGCTTCGTCCGTCCGTTCTCCCAGCGATTGACGCTCTGAAATGAGACCCCCAGCTTCGCGGCAAACTTGGCTTGCGAGAGTTCTAGGTGTTGTCGCGTTTCTCGTACAAGATCTGCTAGTTCCGATCGAGCGATCGCAGGCATAAAGCACGAACATTAAAAGGGATTCTTATCAGCTATAACACGTGGTATATTTGATATTCCATCCATCAAAAGATAGAAGTATTGTCTTTAAAATTTGCGTGATTAATTGTATAAACAAGCTATCCTGCCAAGTCGATCGATAAATGGCACAATCTGTCAATCATTAGACATTTTCGGAAATTAAAGATGCCTCGCCTAAAACATTTGCAGAGACATTTCATGAAACGCCTCTACAATTTTTTTGGGAAATGTCTATTGCTTTTACAGCCATCTTAAAATCTTTCCTAACCTGCCTAGCTAGTCACTTGGTTTAATCTTTTGGCCATTTTTATAACCATCTGGCAATACAGATAAATTTTTAGCTTCTTGAATTAGTAAAAATTTCTGCCGATCGAAGAAAATTTTTGCTACAAGACATAGTTTAAGCCTGTGTGCAGGCGTTATAGGCATTTTAAAGTCTTGAAATATTACATTATTGAATCATCAAAAAATTAATTGTCAGTTGTTTATAATTAAATTCATTTGTGGTGGATATACCAGATTTATAACTTCGATCTTCAGTCTAATTTGCCTGTAACCAAATTAACAAATCATCCAGATTGCTAAAATCGAATAACGCCTCACTTAAATCTTCCAACACAGATAGCGGTAGATTAGAGATGCGTCCACTGAGTTCCTTAGATAAATCTCCAAAACGTCGCGACAAAAGACGCAGAACTAGCTTAGCAGCTTCCTGCTGTTGTCCTTCTTGTCGCCCTTCTTGTCGTCCTTCTTGTCGCCCTTCTTGTCGCCCTTCTTGTCGTCCTTCTTCTTTCGCTTCCCGATAAACTCTAGTTTCTTCCAATTGCAGTCCCAGCATTGCTTCTACCTCCCGCCGACTTAAATTAGTAAACTTGTAGACGATAATTGTGGCGATCGCATCTATTATCGCTTGACTTGTTTGTGGTTGGCTAACTTCTTGTTGTACCCGTGCTAGTAAATACCTCGCGGCATCTGGTGCTTGTTCTTCTTCGACAATTGTCAGCACCATCAAGGCTATCCCTAACGGTAACTGTCGAATCTCTCCCAGTTCATTCAGGTACACCCGATGCACTTGTTGACACTCACCGCCCTAAAGGGTCGGTGATTCTTCGTTCATAGACCCAACTTGCTCTGACAGGATTGCTCCAATCAAAGTAGAGGTCGAATCTCCCGAAGCGTTCGGATTTAAAATCCAGGTTCCTACGTGACCCGTAGTACCCAAGGCTAAATTCAGGATGTTGATTGCCGCATTCCAGTCTCTATTTAAAACGAATCCACACTGACAGACGTGAGTTCTCATGGATAGAGACTTCTTAACAATCGCACCGCAATTAGAGCATTCCTGGGAAGTATAGGCGGGATTAACCGCAACAGTTACCCTGCCAAACTTCGTTCCAAAATACTCTAACCACTTCCTGAATTGATACCAACCAGCATCATTAATAGATTTGGCGAGACAGTGATTTTTCGCTAAATTTTTAATCCTCAAATCTTCGTAAGCGACCAAATCGTTAGACTGGATTACGCAACGCGCCACTTTCTTAGCGTGTTCTTCACGTTGCCTACTTATTTTGAGGTGTACCCGCCTTAGTTTATTGATAGCTTTTTTTCGGTTGGCAGAGCCTTTGATCTTGCGAGAAACGCGACGTTGACGAAATTTCAACCGTTTCTCGCCTGCTCGATAAAACCTGGGATTAGGTTCGGTATGTCCATTGCTGTCGGTGTAAAATTCTTTAATTCCCACATCTAGACCAATGGTTTTACCTGTCGGCTGAGCTTTTACTTTACCTTCAACGCCAATCAAGAATTGAACGTAGTATCCATCAGCGCGACACACTAACCTAACTCGTTTTATCTGGTCTATTTGATAGAAGTTTAAGTCCCACGATCCTTTTAATTTGAGTTTGCCAATTCCAACCTTGTCTGTAAAGGTAATTTGCTTTCTTGTCTCAGATAGTTTCCATCCCGAAACCTTGTATTCTACTGAACGACAATTCTTTTTGAATTTTGGATAGCCCTTCTTTCCTGGGGTGGACTTCTTGCAGTTATCGTAGAATCGAGCAATTGATGTATAAGCTCTTTCAACCGCAACTTGACAAGCGTGAGAGTTTAAAGCTTTAGCAAAAGGAAACTCTGCTCTTAACGCCGTATTGTAGCGATACAACTCTTTTTGTCCTACACCAATGTTATCCATCCAGAAACGGATGCACTTGTTGCGAACAAATTGAGCCGTTCTAATTGCTTCGTCTATAGCCGCGTATTGAGTTGTTTTTCCTCGTGCCTTAAACTCTAAAACTATCATTTGACGTAGAAAACCTCTACGGCATTATTGTAGTGCAAGAAAGCCGCCCTAAAAGGGCGGGGCTTGAAACCCATTAATTTCGGTCACAGTTTAACAGCGATCGATAAGGATGAGTATCGGTTTGTTCGATACTGCGTGTTGGATAAATAACTACCGCTTGCCAATCAGCATAACGCTCTCGATTCCGGTAAAAGTATAAAAACGCTTCCCCAAACAAACGTTCGTATAACCGTTCGTCTTTCTGAAATTGGACTTCGCAAAAGTAGATGATGCCAGCATTATCACTATCTGGTGGCAAAAATACGCCATCAATCTCAAATTTTGGTTCTTTGACTGCTACCGAGTCAAAGCGGTATGCGCTGGCATTTGCGGGAGGAGTAGCCAGTAAATCGAATAACAAGGTGGGTGAGAGTTGGAAAAGTTTGTAAAATAAGGAGTCTCGCCGCATGGAGAAATTTTAGCGGATGGAGCGAGATTAATTTTCTCATATCTTTTATAAAATTTTGTACGGTAAACTTCTTCTGGAAAATTTATTAACAAGAAAAATAATTACATATTTGTTTGAAATTTAATAAACTTACCCAATAAAAAAAAACACCTGGAAAACCAGGCGCTATCAACCAAGGGATAGAAAACTTTAATAGCTCCTAACCTAGAGCATTGGCACCAGCTACAACTTCTAACAATTCTTGTGTAATTGATGCCTGACGTGCTTTATTGTAAGACAAAGTGAGGCTACCGATCAACTCAGTTGCGTTGTCACTCGCATTGTTCATCGCTGTCATCCGCGCTGCCAATTCGCTAGCCGCAGATTCTTGCAATGCTCTGAGCAATTGGTTATTCAAGTACAGGGGTAATAGAGCATCCAGAATTTGCACCGGATCTTGCTCGAACAGCATATCTCTGGGGAAAGGACGAACTTCCGTCGCCACTTTCGATCGCTCTACTTGGAATTGTCCGCCTTTAGTAGTGAGGCGGAAAACTTCGTCATCAGCAGCTTCTAAACCTTGAGGATCTAAAGGAAGCAAGGTTTGAATGACAGGACGAGAACTGATTAAGGAAACGAATTTAGTGTAAACCAACTCGATCCGGTCTACACTTTCTGACAGGAACAAAGATAATAATTCATCAGCAACCATCGAAGCTTCTGCTGCTGTGGGAATTTGTTCCAAACCAGTATAAGTAGCATCAATTGGCTGATTGCGGCGTTGGAAATATTGGGTAGCTTTGCGTCCTACTAAAATATATTTGTAGTCGCGACCTTCTGCTTTTAATTCCTTGGCACGGTTTTCAGCACGACGAATTACGTTGGTATTGTAAGCGCCACACAAACCGCGATCGCCTGAAATTACCAACAACCCAACTCTTTGCACTTCCCGTTGTCTGAGCAAAGGCAAGTTTGCTTCTTCAAACCGCAAGCGGGACTGCAAACCGTAGAGAACTTGAGCCAAAGCATCAGCAAAAGGACGGGTAGCAATTACCTGCTCTTGGGCGCGACGCACTTTAGCCGCTGCCACCAACCGCATTGCTTCGGTGATTTTTTTAGTATTTTTGACCGACTTAATTCGATCGCGAATTGTTTTTAAATTTGCCATAACCAGGGACTAGGGATTAGGAATGAGGAAAAGAAGAGGCTAAATAAATAACGTAAGTTGCTAGTTACAATCTAACCCCCCTAACCCCCCTTAATAAGGGGGGAATTTGCTCTAAAAGTCCCCCTTATTAAGGGGGATTTAGGGGGTCTAAAATACCTAACTTCATAACTAGCAACTTAGCTTAAATAGAGACTAAGGGCTAGGGAATTAAGATGAGTAACTCTTCTCTAACCGCTAGCCCCTAACCACTAACTTCTATGCTGTTGCTAGGAAGTTCTTCTTAGCTTCAACGATCGCTTCCTTGAGCAGTTTCTCTGCTTCATCCCCCAGCTTCTTCTCAGCCTGGATCAATTCCAGATACTTAGGTTTGCTGGTCTTCAAATAATCCCGCAGTGCCTTAGCAAAAGAAGCAATCTTTTCAACTGGCAGGTCATCCAAATAACCATTCAATCCAGCATAAACGGATGCTACTTGCTCGGCAACAGACAGAGGAGAGTATTGAGGTTGCTTCAGCAGTTCCCGTAAGCGCTGACCCCGTGCCAATTGGTCTTGAGTAGCTTTATCCAAATCAGAAGCAAACTGAGCAAATGCAGCCAAGTCATCAAACTGGGCTAGCTCCAACTTCAGTTTACCAGCCACCTGTTTCATGGCCTTGGTTTGAGCAGCAGAACCTACGCGGGATACGGAGATACCGGGGTTAACTGCCGGACGCAAACCAGAGTTGAACAAGTCGGAAGTCAAGAAGATCTGACCGTCCGTAATCGAAATCACGTTGGTGGGAATGTAAGCAGATACGTCACCTGCTTGAGTTTCGATGATCGGCAGTGCGGTCATGCTGCCTTCGCCCAATTCGTTACTCAACTTAGCTGCCCGTTCTAACAAGCGAGAGTGTAAGTAGAATACGTCTCCTGGGTAAGCTTCCCGTCCTGGTGGACGACGCAGCAACAAGGACATTTGACGATAAGCTTGTGCTTGCTTGGAGAGGTCGTCGTAGATTACCAGGGTGTGTCTGCCGTTGTACATGAAGTACTCAGCCATACTAGCTCCGGTGTAAGGAGCCAGGTATTGCAGGGTGGCTGGGTCGTTAGCGTTCGCAGCAACCACAATGGTGTAATCCATTGCGCCCTTTTCTTGCAATACGTTGACTACGTTAGCAACGGTAGAAGCTTTTTGACCGATCGCAACGTAAACGCAAACTACGTTCTCGGATTTTTGGTTGATGATGGTGTCAACTGCGATCGAAGTTTTACCAGTTTGACGGTCACCAATAATCAGTTCCCGCTGACCCCGACCGATCGGAATCATCGCATCAATAGCAGTGATACCAGTTTGTAGAGGTTCGTAAACCGAACGGCGAGCCACGATACCAGGTGCGGGGGACTCGATCAGACGGCTTTCGCTGGTGTGAATATCGCCCTTACCATCAATAGGGCGACCGAGCGCATCGATTACTCGACCGATCATCGCATCCCCTACTGGCACCTGAGCGATTTTACCAGTAGCCTTTACCGAGCTACCTTCTTGTAGGCTGCGGCCTTCACCCATCAACACCACACCTACGTAGTTTGCGTT
>CAZJJR010000063.1:0-14247 GCA_964546365.1 uncultured bacterium
ACGAACTAAGTCGGTAGTGCGACGGCTAGTGCCTTGCTGTAGGGTGGTAACGTCTGCCTCCTCCATATCCAGATCGACTAAATCGCTGGGTATATGTCCGACATTAGAGTCTAGTTCAAAGCTAGAAGCATCTAGTGGACTGTCGTAGGTGGCATCGGTAGAAAAAGAGGTTGCTGGCATAGTAATTGCCTCAACTGCTCCAGGTGACAAACGGGCTCTCTTTAAAAGGCGGTTGCTTTTTGTGGCATTTCTCCAGACGACATAACGCTGACGGGAGTTGCCTAAGCACGCGATTACTGGTGATGCACTCTGTAATTGACGCTGACGACTGTCTTAGCTAAAAGATTCTCTACCGGGTATCGACAATGACTCGAATCGATAGATATGCTGGAATTAACTAGCTAAACGGTCGATGACAAAGTGGTCGGACTCGTGTCATTTGACAGCTAGTATAAAGAGAATGTCACTGACCCAAAAGTGACCTCTGTCAAAGGTTACGTTAATCTACATCACTGGGTAGATGCTTTCCCGATCACTGCTTGAATGACAGCAGTAGATTTACTTTGAATTTTTAGTAAATTCATCTTTTTGAGATCGCGATCGCTCCTTCCCATGTCGATGCCGATCGATATATGACTGGCGATCGAATTTTCGGATAGGGTTATTCCGGTTTAATATCTCGCAGCATCAATGCTTCAACCGCAGCTTGGGGAGTGATTTCTCCTTTGAGCAAGCGATACACCTGATAAGAAATTGGTACGTAAATTTGCTGCTGTTCGGCTAAATGAACTAACACCTCAGTTGTGTTCACCCCTTCAGCAGTTCCTTCCAAAGCAGCCAAAATGTTTGGCAGTGCTTTGCCTTCGGCGAGTTGGTAACCGACTTGGTAGTTGCGACTGAGAGGGCTATTACAGGTAGCTAGTAAGTCTCCTAACCCTGATAATCCATAAAATGTGTCGGTATTTGCACCCCAATGGTTACCTATGCGAATAATTTCGGCTAAACCACGGGTTAATAGGGCTGCTTTGGCATTAGTTCCTAATTGTAGACCATCGCAAGCGCCAGCTGCGATCGCCATAACATTTTTCAATGTTCCGCCCAACTCTACACCCAAGGGATCTGTATTAGTATATACCCGAAATCGGCTGGAATTAAACAAAATTTGTGCGGTAACTGCGGCATCCGTGTTGGCACTAGCAACTACAGTAGCAGCTGGCAGGCCGGCTTGAATTTCTTTGGATAAATTTGGCCCTGCTAATACGACGACGGAGTGAGAGGGAAACGCCGCTTGCCAAATTTGGGAAGGCGTGCAAGTGGTAGAGGGGTCTAGTCCTTTGGTGGTGGTAACAAAAATTGTCTGAGGGGAAATAGACAAAGATTGCACTTGCTGCACTACCGGTCTGACGCCTTTCATGGAAATAGCAGATATGACAATAGATGCGTCTGCTAAGACATCCTTTAGACTTTGACTACTCTGGCGCGACCACAAGCGTACATCATAACCGTTCGCCTTTGCTAATGTAGCTAAAGTCGAACCCCAAGCACCTGCTCCTAAAATAGCTATAGATTTTTTTTGATGATTAGTTTCCTCGTTACTTTCCATCAGCATTAGCTAAGAAAATGTCCCAATTCTAGATGATGAAATCTAAAATCTAAAATCGGTTGCGGGGATATCTTTCCATCAGCGCCCTTACTTGTTCTGCATGATAGGAGCTACGAGTCAAGGGAGAAGCAACAACTTGTAAAAATCCGATCGATTCCCCATACTCCTGCCATGCGGCAAATTGTTCTGGAGTAACGAAGTTATCTACTTTTAAATGTTTTTGTGTTGGTTGCAGATATTGCCCTATGGTAAGGATATCGCAATCAACTTTTCGCAAGTCTTGCATGACTTCTCGCACTTCTGCGTCAGTTTCTCCCAGTCCTACCATGATGCCGGATTTAGTATAAACCCAAGGTGCTAGTTGACGAGATCGCATCATCAACTCCAGCGTCCGCTGATACTCTCCTTGGGGACGCACCCGCCGATACAAGCGGGGTACGGTTTCCATATTGTGATTTAGCACTTCTGGCGAAGCTTTCAGAATTTCTGCGAGTGCTTCCCAATTACCGCACAAGTCGGGAATCAGCACTTCTATAGTCGTACCTGGAGAAGCAGCGCGGACTTGTTCGATGCAGCCGACGAACTGAGACGCACCGCCATCTGGTAAATCATCTCGATTCACAGAAGTGATCACTACGTGATTTAATTTCAACCGCCGCACTGCTTCTGCTAATCTTTGCGGTTCAGTCGGGTCTAGGGCTTTTGGCTTTTTCTCAAAATCGATATCACAATAAGGGCAGGCTCGCGTGCAGGCTGGCCCCATAATTAAAAATGTAGCGGTGCCATTGTGGAAACATTCGCCGATGTTCGGACAAGATGCCTCTTCACAAACCGTATTTAGGGACAAATCCCGCAAAATTTCCTTAACGGTGCCAACGCGCTCCCACTGAGGCGCTTTTACTCGCAACCACTCTGGTTTTACTACCACGCCTGCCTCTTGCCTACTGAACTACGATCGATCTTTTGTAAGAGTAAGGTTGAGCAATGATTATTTCAATCCAAAACCCGCCCCTACAAGCCTTTATCATAGCAGCCATTCGATTTCTGGTTAGAAATTTTTGATTTTCCAGCTTGGTTAACTTTCAAACGTGATATTATTAAAAGGTTAGTGTCAATTTTCGGGATGTAGCGCAGCTTGGTAGCGCACCTCGTTCGGGACGAGGGGGTCGCAGGTTCAAATCCTGTCATCCCGATTTTTCATTATATTCTGCTTTTTGCAGATAGATTGTCTGACTACTTACCCAGCCAAGTTGGTGTTAGTTTCTAATAGTGAGAACTTGCGGCGGTGTAGAATCCGGAGGATAAATAAAATCTAGTTGTACGTTTCTGCGATTATTGGCTGGTATCTGCAATTGCAATAAAGGTTCCAAAACTTCACCCATTGGTTGCCATAAATGTATGTAGCGAGTTACTAGCTTTCCCCCATCATCTTGATAGCGCAATCTCACGCTACCTCGAAACCAAGGGAAACCAAAAGAAGGTTTTCGGAAAGTTAATCCACCTCGACTTAACCGTTCTTCTTTTAATGGAGTTTCCAAAGTAATAGATACTTTTTGAGTTTGGTTAGTTGGGTTATAGAGCGGCAAATTAATGTTGTATTCTACCCCGTAATTGGCATGAGATTCGTAAGCGGTATCGGGATAGCGCACTAGCATTTTAGCTGATTGATTTTGGTCAGTTCCTAATCTTCCCCCTCGGACGGTACTAATTACATAAGAAACTGCTTCACCCGGTTGAGGAATGGTAAAATCTTTTGCACCTGGTCGATCGACTAATAAGGCTTGCCATCTAGAACCTTGCGATACACCAGCCACTCGACCGTAAATTAATTGACCGCCAATTTGGTTGGGAGGAGTAGGGATTTTATCGCGTGGTTGTGCGAGATTTCCCGCGTTTAAAAGTGCTTGCCATTCTGCTAAAGTAGGAGCGCGATCGCTACCATCAGGATTTTGTTTGGCAAACATGGCTAAACTTGCCGCATAAACTTTTCCATTACTACGAAGTCGCATTAAAACAGACCGACCGTTTTGTTTTTTCTCATAGTCACGTACTTGCATGGGAAGATTCATTAACATCCGACTTTGACCGGGTGGAATGATTAATTTAGCGGGAAAATCGGCTTGTCTTTTGCCTTGCAAAACGTCGTGTACGGCCCGATCGCCCGGGCCAGCATAAACCGTATTATCGGGATTTTCTACATAATTTGGTAATTTAATATAAGGAGAATCTTGAGTTAAATAACTGGCTGCTTGCAACACATCAATTGTGACCGGACGAGAACCAGGGTTATGCAAAATAAAGCCTAAATAAAATGTTTGTAAATTGGGAGGATTGATAGTTTGATGGTGAATAAATACATCAAATCTGCCCTGAAAAGGAAAGTTTAAATGTGCCGTTGGTGCTGATTTACCTGTAGGAGGAAAAGTAGAAAGCAAAATTCCGTCATTTTTCAGCCATTCCGGACTGTTGCTGTTAAACATTGGTATCGCATCTAACTGACCTGGTAAAGCTTTTACTGGGTGGCGTTGTACGATAATTTCAGAGGTAGGTTGTGCTGGCGGAGTGGTTTCTTGGGCAATTGCTGAAGGTGTAGGAGATTTAGAGATTTTGTGGGAGAATAACCAGTAACCTAGTCCGCTAAAAGATGCGAACAGTACAATGTAGAGAATTAAGTAAATATTGTTTATTTTCTTCGCCATGTTGTCATTATGGTTTGCTAAATTAATGCAATAACCCAAAGTTTCGTTAACGATGACTTATCCTGATACAATATTAGTTATATTTTGTAGGTATTTGAACGTTTAGACTGGAAACGCAAACTTGCCATAGTAAAAATAGGCGTAGTCATGTTAAAGAATGCAACTTTAAAACAACGAATATTCAGTGCCTTTTTGTGCATGGGTTTGATTGTATTTATTGTAGCTTTAGTCGGCTGGTCTAGTACAGATAGGCTGAGTGGATATATTTATACCATAAGTAACGATACTCTGCGTGGAATAAGTGGATTATATAAAGTTAGTGAGGGGCAAGCTCTAATTGATTCATCCGAAAATTCACTGGTTATTTTAGTAAATTCTTTATCAGGGCGGCAGGAAGAATCAGAAAGAATTGAACGATCTTGGAAGCTGATTGAAGAAGGCTTTAAAGAATTTGAAGCTACTGTCCGGACTCAGGCAGAAAATCGCGCTTATCAAAAGTTACTAGCTATTTGGTCAAAGTGGAAGAATGACGTTCGAGAATTCGATCGCCTAAATAAAGAGTTCGAGCGATACGGAGTTATAAATCCTTCTAAATCTGAATTGCAATTGATTCAAATGAATCAAGATAAGACTCCCTTAATGGGATGGGTAAAAAAGGCGGGCGCGGTATATCAAAACCTCCAAGAACAAGCTCTACAAAATCGCAGAGTGTTTTCTAGTGCCAGAGAACCGTTGCAAGAATTAATGGAAATCAACGAAACTTTAGCAAATCAAGCTATACAACAATTCCAAAAACAGGCACTTATTAGTAAATTATGGGCATTCGCTGGTATGATTTTCGGCCCATTGGCGGCTATATTTTTTGGTATGTATTTTAGCAATACGATCGCTAAACCATTAGGTGCAAAAATAGCTGGAGTTGTTAGCGTAGCCGAACAAATTTCTACTGGAGATTTGACCCCTCAATTTGAAACTAGCAATACTCAGGATGAGGTTGGAAAATTAGTTGCTGCTTTTAGGAGAATGACTGAAAATTTGAATACATTAATCAGCCAAGTGCAACAATCCGTAATGCAAATTACCAGTGCAGCGACTCATATTGCTTCATCAGGTAAGCAACTGGAAGCAACTATGACACAACAGGTGACTTCTACTAATCAGGTAGCCGCCACCGCCAAGGAGATTGTTGCAACTTCTTCCGAACTGATGAAGACGATGGATGAAGTAGAACACAAATCGCAAACAACGGCTAATGCAGCTAGTGAAAGTCAACAAGATTTAATATATATGGAAACAGCTATGACTAAATTGGTGGATGCGATCGGCCCGATTTCGATAAAATTAAAATCGATTAGCGAAAAAGCCAATAATATTAACAGCATCACCACCACGATTGCTAAAGTAGCTGAACAGACTAATTTATTGTCTCTCAACGCAGCAATTGAAGCGGAAAAAGCCGGAGAGTTTGGCAAAGGATTTGGGGTTATAGCTAGAGAAATTCGCCATTTAGCCGACCAAACAGCAGTTGCAGCTATTGAAATTGAAGATATGGTTAAACAAATGCAAATGGCTGTTTCCAGTGGAGTGGTTGAAATGGATAAATTTATTTCTCAAGTGAAACAAAGCGTTGAAGATGTGCGTAATGTTAGCGCAAAGTTAGAATTAATTATTGACGAAGTGCAAGCTCTAAGTCCACGCTTTCAAATAGTGAGTAAAAGCATGGAAAATCAGTCGCAAGGAGCAGAGCAAATCAGGGATGCAATGGATCGATTGAGTGAAGCTTCGGCTCAAACTGCCGAGTCTTTGCGTGAGGTTAACAACGCGATGTCTCAGTTAAAAAATGCTTCACAAGAGTTAAGCCAAGAAGTCTCTCGTTTTAAACTTGCTGAAAGTAGAAGTAGGCAATATTAATAATTAAATTAAGTATTACAGGTAATAAAATACTTAAAAATATGATATGAGAAAATAATTGCGATCGCACTTTATAATAAAATGAGATCGCATTCTCTTAAGGTGTTATTTCCTCTTCTCAGGCAAGTTGCGCGGCGGTATATCCCGACCTTGGTAAAACTGTTTTTCTAAATTTCCCAATTTCAGCCATACTGCACCACCAGCTAAACTTAATACGGTCAAAAAAGCAACTGGTAAAACGGCTGTTTGACCGAAAAGAAGTGCCAATAATGGCATAATTGCCCAAAGTACAACGGCAGCAATCCCTAATCCCATCCTCAGCTTTTGGATGTTGGCTAAAGCTGTTCGACAACTAGTACAATGTATGGTATGGGAGTAATAGCGATCGAGCAATTTTTCCTTTGTCAGCGCTGGAGACAAAGTTGCTGCTGGGAAAGGTTCTGCTTTGTATTGGTTTACCCATTGACGCAACTGCGAGACAAAGCTATCTGCTTTGGTGGGCAGATAAAACGCTTTAGCAAAGTTAGCACTACCACCCATTTCTTCTAAATAACGTTCTTGATGGTGTAAGAAAATTTGGTCGTCTTCCAACACGCCATTTTGTCCGATATGAGAATACCAACGGGGTGTTAATTTGATGAAAAATCCTGGTAATTTAGAAGAAAATTGGAAAGGAAAACGAGCGAAAATTCGACATTCTCCTTTGCGAATGGGAGTGGCATAAACTACCGTTAAAGTCCTGCCAAATTGCTTTGAGGTTAAATCGTGCCACATCAAAGAAGGCGCAATGAAAGTAGTATTTTGCCTTCCTAAAGTGCCTTTTCTTGGCCCTTCTTCCCACACTCCTTTAAATCCTTGTTTGCCGGATTCAACTACTTCTAATTCAACTGGGCCAGCATTTGACCGATTTCCGACTGAACGGTGATGAGTGTATGGTAAATGGCTGGAATCCAGCACGTTTTCCATTAAAGTAAGAGCATCGTAAGGCAAATCTCTAAAAGTATTGATGCAAACCCACTTTTCTTTTGATTCTTCTAAGGGATCTACGATCGGTATTCGCGTTTTTTCGGCGTTTTCTGCTTTACCGGGATAAACGAACAGAAGACCTTGGCGAATAGTTGTGGGTAGGGAGGCTACGCAGGCTCTTTTCGAGGTTTCTGGGCTTTGTCCCTCGGCTTTTTGCGGAATGCGATCGCAATTTCCATCTCCAGAAAAAGCCCACCCGTGATAGGGACACTCTAACAATCCATCCTCGGCAATTCTCCCCTCGGAAAGCGGTGCGAGGCGGTGGGGACATTTGTCATCAAACGCCCGCCAGCAATCGGCATTTTTATCCCACCAAATCACCAAATCTCTGCCTAACAAGGTAAAACGGGTGAGTTTCGATTTGTCCAAATCATCCACGTAATGGACGGGATACCACGCTTCTTTCCAATCAAAACGAGTGCGATCGCTACCACCAGCAGGCATTTCATTAGGGGAGGCATTACTAGCCAAAAAATCCCGATTTTCCGTAATTTCGGCTGTATTCAACGATTCGCTCTCAATAACTGTCCCGGTGATGTCCATACCTTTCTAGCTTTCTGACTTCTCTGTTTGAATTTTAACTTTGATTACAAAAATCTTTATTCCTTCTCTATTGTGATATATAGCGGCTGGTAGTTGGATACTTCAGAAACCCGGTTTCTTGAAGAAATCGGGTTTCTAACGATCTGCGATCGATATTTGATGAAAATTCAAAAGTTTCTTGATGACTGAGTAGGATTTGCGATATGCCTACGGCACGCTACGCGAACGCGCACCATTCCGGCGGAATTTCTGACGGAATTATCCAGTAATAAATAATTGCTTCTTCTGGTATTTGAATTTCAATTTTTTTCTCTGGTTGCCAATCTCCCATATAAAAATCATGGGATATGATACGAGTACCGGGCTTGAGTTGTTTAAATAGTTGTGGTCTAAGTCGAAGATTCAAATGAGGTAAAAGATATAAAAATACGACAGTAGCTTCGCTAAAATCACATTCAAATAAATCTTGTTGGCGAATTTCTACTAGCTTGCTAACACCAGCTTTCAAAATATTTTCATTTGCTTCTCGGATACGATCGGGATCGATATCGATGCCAACACCTCTAGCACCATAATTTTGCGCTGCTATAATTAAAACTCGTCCATCTCCACTACCGAGATCGTAAACAATATCATCAGAAGTGACTTTTGCAAAATCTAGCATAGCTTCCACCAATTCGCGATCGGTGGGAATGTAACCAATATCCGGCTTACGTTGGCGCATTGTTGAGTTTTTCTCTACTTTAACGAAATAGGCACAATAGTTAGGACTTACTATATTAAGACTTTCTCAAGAAACATCACCGCCAGAAAACTCCTTATTTATCCTATAGGACGTAACGCTCCTCACCTTGTATTGAAAAAGGACTGAATGATGGAGTTTTTATCGGATACCGTAGTTCTTTCACGCATACAGTTCGCCGTAACTGCAATTTTCCATATGCTTTGGCCTGTTTTAACCACAGGTATGGCAATTTATCTGGTAATTGTGGAAGGATTATGGCTAAAAACCCGCAATCCTGATTACTATTACCATGCTCGTTTTTGGTCAAAACTATACATCCTCAACTTTGGTATTGGAGTGTCAACAGGCATTCCGATGGGATTTCAGTTTGGCACGAACTGGGCACCATTTTCCGAAGCTGTCGGTAACTTTTTCGGCAGCATAATTGGCTTTGAAGCATCTTGGGCTTTCATGTTAGAAGCCGCTTTCTTAGGCATTATGGTGTTTGGTTGGGAGCGCGTCAATCCGGCAATTCACTATATGTCTACAATTCTGGTTGCCTTTGGCGCAAATTTATCCACATTTTGGATATTAACAGCTAACTCCTGGATGCAAACTCCGGCGGGTGGAGAAATGATTGATGGCAAATTTGTCGTCTATGACTACTTTAAAGCCATTTTAAATCCCTTCATGGCAGTTAGTATTTCCCATATGTTCTTGGCAACATTGGAAACTTCTTTGTTTGTAATTGGTGGAATTACTGCTTGGTATATTCTCAACAAGCGCCATGAAGCTTTTTTCTCGATCGCTTTCCGAATTGTTTTGATCGCTGCCATTGCCATTGCCCCATTACAAATTTATGTTGGCCATTTAAGCGCCGAACAAGTTTATCACCGTCAGCCTGCTAAATTGGCAGCAATGGAAGCTCAATGGAATACAATCCCAGCCGGACAATCTGCCAACTGGAGTATCGTAGCATTGCCCAATGAAAAAGCCCAGAAAAACGATTTGGAAATCGTCATTCCCAATGGTTTGGGATATATTCTCGAACTGAAAAAAAATCTCTCTGCACCAGTACTGGGATTGAAGGAATGGAAATATGAGGATCGACCTCATCTGGTAGGTTTGATTTATTATTCCTTCCGCATCATGGTTGCGATCGGCTTTTTCTTAGCCGGATTAATGCTAATAACTACCTTACAATGGATACGCGGCAAACTATCAGCAGAAAATATCACCCAGCAACGTTGGTTGATGCGTGCTTGGATATTTGCCGCTCCTTTAGGATACATTGCAGTCGAGTCAGGTTGGATCGTGCGTTGCGTGGGAAGACAACCTTGGACGGTGTACGGATTAGTTCGCACTGTTGATTCTGCCTCTCATTTACCTGCTAGCAATGTTTTAACTTCTTTAACTGGTTTTGTAGTAGTTTATTCCCTGTTATTTTTTACTACTTTGTACTTTGGTAGCCGCATTATTCGCCGAGGACCGAGATTTGATTTACCCATCCCAGGAAGCGTGCAAACCGAACCAGTATTAGATACTACTCCAGGAAAGTTTATTCCTGACGAACGTCCCGCAGAAGCACAACAATAGGAGATAAAATGCAAACGCTGACTTATTTCCTACCCCAAGTTTGGTTCGGCATTTTAGCTTTATTTCTCTTTCTCTACGTCATGCTAGATGGCTTTGATTTGGGAGTGGGAATTTTATCTTTAACCTCTTCTAGTGAAGAACGCCGCAGCATTCTAATGACTAGTTTGAGTAACATCTGGGATGCCAACGAAACCTGGTTGATCTTGATGGGTGGCGGACTGTTTGGCGCTTTTCCCCTGGCTTACGGCACGATTCTCAACGCTCTTTATATTCCCATTTTTTTGATGATATTTGGGTTTATTTTTCGGGGGGTGGCGTTTGAGTTTCGGGAACAAGCTAAGCGCAAATTATTTTGGAATTTAGCCTTTGGGGGGGGCAGTTTTTTAGCTGCACTCGGTCAAGGTTTCGCTTTAGGTGGAGTGTTGGCAGGCATCAAAGTTGACGACGCCGGTCACTTTATCGGTACTACCTGGGATTGGTTGAATTTTCCATCGATAGTAGTAGCTTTAACTTTAATTCAAGGCTACGTTTTGATTGGTTCAACCTATCTGATTTGGAAAACTTCTGGTGAATTGCAAGCTACTCACTATAAAACTGCCAAACTAGCAGCAGTGACCACTTTAATTGGCGCAATTTTAATTACGATTTCCACGCCTGTTTTTTATCAATATGCCAGAAATCGTTTGTTTAATCAGCCGCAAGTTTATATCTTTGCTTTGATTCCTTTATTGGGAATTTTGTTAATTTGGTTGTTGCTGCGAAGCTTGGATCGAAAGCAAGAAAGAGCGCCTTTTGTCTGGACAATTTTGATTTTCTTACTCACCTTCATTGGATTAGCGCTGGTGGTTTTCCCGTTCATTATTCCCACCCAAATTACCATTTACGAAGCTGCTGCCGATCCGAGTGCTTTAGTGTTTATGCTCATCTTTATCGGTGGTTTAATTCCGGTGATGTTGTTCTACAACATTTATCAATATGCAGTTTTTCGAGGTAAGGTAACAGGTGGTAAGTATGGAGAATAAATCTAGGGTTGGCTGATTTTAGCAAAGAAACCCCGTTTCTTCAATAAACCGGGTTTCTTTGCTTTTGTTAATTATTTATCTAATTGGAATTTCAATCAAAAATTCCGTACCTTGCCCTGGTTGAGAAACGCATTTTAAAGAACCCTGATGTTTTTCTACTACTATTTGGTAACTGATAGATAATCCTAAACCAGTTCCCTTACCAACTGGTTTAGTGGTGAAAAATGGATTAAAAATTTTGGACTGTATTGCTTCTGACATCCCGGAACCATTATCTGCTATTCGGATGACAACCGAGTCAGGAGAATTGGAACTATTTTTGACTTCGGTGTGAATCGTGATTTGGCCAGGAAAGCTTTTAATTCCTGCTAAAAATTCTTTACTAGCTTGTTGCTCTAACGCATCAATGGCATTACTTAATATATTCATAAAAACTTGATTAAGCTGCCCCGCATAGCATTCAACTAAAGGTAAATTGCTATACTCTCTCACCACTTCAATTGGCGGACAATTTGGGTTTTCTTTGAGCCGATTTTGCAAAATTAATAAAGTACTGTCTATGCCTTCATGGATGTTAACAGCCTTTCTTTCTGCTTCATCAAGACGGGAAAAATTACGTAAAGATAAAACTAGTTGGCGAATGCGATCGGCTCCTCCTTTCATGGAAGAAAGCATTCTAGGTAAATCATCAAGTAAAAACTCTAATTCAATATCGTTTCTTCTTTGTTTAATCCGAGCAGTAGCATTAGGAAAATCTTCTTCATAAAGTTGGAGTAATTCTAGTAAGTTCTGAGTGTATTCGCTGACATGAGTAAGATTACCGTAAATAAAGTTAATTGGGTTATTAATTTCGTGGGCCATACCAGCTACTAACTGCCCCAAACTGGACATTTTTTCGGTTTGAATTAGTTGAGCTTGGGTTCGTTTTAGAGCGTCTAAAGCTAATTCTAATTGTTGGGCTTTTTGATTGGCTGTGGTAGCAGCAGTGCAGCTTTCTTCATAAAGTTCTGCTTGGTGAATTGCGATCGCAGCTTGATCGGCTAATTGTTGTAATAAATCGAGTTCGTAAGATTGCCAATTTCTGGTTTCATAGCATTGATGGGCAATTAATAATCCCCACAAATAGTTGCTTCTCCTGATCGGTACTACTAAATTTGCTTGTACGTTAATACTTTGCAAAAATTCTACGTGACACTGGCTCAACCCTGCTTCAAGAATGTTCTGAATTGCTCTTACCCTGCCAGCTTGATATTGATATGTATATTCTACTGGAAAGCAGTTAGGATCGTAAACTTGTCCTAAAATTGATAACTTTTTATCTATCACATCTTCTACTAACACCTTGCCTTCCCAAGTGTGGAGAAAATGATAAACTATTACTCGATCGGCGTTTAATAAATGCCTGACTTCTTGCACGATGGTTTGCAAAATAGTCGGTAAATCTAAAGTACTGCGAATTTGATTGGTAACTTGCTTGAGTACTTTAGCTAGTTCCAAAGATTGCTGCAATTCGTTAGTTGTTTGCTGCAATTTTTCTGTCCGATCTTTGACTTCGTTTTCAAGATTGGCATTCATAACTTGTATTTGGTGATAAAGTTGATAATGCTGAATTGCCATCAAAAAGTGATTGCCTAAAGCTTGAATAAGTTCAATTTCTTCTGTTGTCCATTCCCTTAATTGACCTTTTTTTAACTCTCGCCAAGCTTGAAAAGATTGGCGAGGAGCTAATTGTTGATTGTTAGAATCGAATCTGCCCGCCCACCAAATTTCTGTGTTAATTTCATTGCTAAAAATAGTTAAATATCCAATAAATTGTTGGCAGTACTGAAGAGGCATCACCAACAAACTGCGAATTCCTTGACTGCGAAATGCAGGAATAAATGCTGCTAGATTGGTTTCGTTATATAGGTCTTTAACTATCCAGGTATCGGATATTCGACCACCGTTTACTTCGGGATGAGTAGATTTTAAATATGAGTTAATTGCTGCCTGCCATAAAGGATTTTCTTCTATTAAATTAGAGTTTTTTATATCAGGTAATTTTGGTTGTAATCCCCAGGTATATAACTGAGATGAGGAATAATTATTCGGTGGTGTAATGTAAAGTCTACCGCCACAACCTTGCAATGCAATTACTGTTTCTTCTAAGGCTGCTTGTAGGGGTGGAATTTGTCTGTTATGAAGTAAAGTTGCTACTCTGTTAACGGTAGATTCCCGTTGGGCTTTTTGTCTAGCTTGGCTGAAAAGAATTGATTGGGAAATGGCGATCGAAACTTGATCGGCTACTCGTTGCACGAATTCTAATTCATTAAGTGCGATCGCACGAGGTTCAGAGTGGTGAGATACTAATAATCCCCACAATTTTTCTCGATGTAAAATTGGTACAACTAAAGAAAACTGTACCCCCATTGCTAATAAGTATTGAATGTGGCAAGGGTCGGCTGCTCGATAATGTATATCGAGATTTTTCAAAGGTTTTCCTGTTTCTGCACAGTCTAGCGGACTAATACCAATTTTTTGGGAAGCCACGTTTACTGTCGAACGCTGACGAGTCTTGAAAAACTGTTCTCGAGCATCATTTGGAATATCATCTGCGGGGAAGTTTAAACCTAACAAAGATGGTAAGCTATTTGGCTGAATTGATTCGGCAATTACCTGTCCGCTACCATTAGTATGAAAACGATAAACAAGGGCGCGATCGGTTTGTAAAAAAGCACGAATTTCTCCTACAGTTGCCGTTAAAATTTCTTCTAATTCTAGTGTTTGACGAATCCGATTAGTGATTCCATTTAGCAAAACTTCTTGGTTAATTTCTTCCTGTAGTTCTTGCGTATTATTGAGCAGGTTCATTCTTTATATCCACTAAAACTGATTGTATATAATAGCGATATGTTAATATTAAATTTATTTAAATAGCTTATTATATAAATTAAAAAAAATTCGTTTAAATTTACATAAATTAATTTACTGGATGAATAGATAACAAGAAAATTATTTAAAAAAAGATTTTGTCATCTGTAATACTACTGAACAAGGTCATCCCAGAGGAATATAACCCCTGAAATAAAACTTTTTTACTTTTTTATGCAACGGCGAAGGAAATGGATTATCTTTCCCAAAAAA
>CAZJJR010000063.1:14258-20349 GCA_964546365.1 uncultured bacterium
GTATGTTCGCTGATTTAAACAGAGGAAATACTATGCCAGGTGGTCATGCTAGCCATAAAGGAACTTCCACAAAACCCAATACCAATGCTAATGATATAATAGACGACGCTGCCGACCCCACCATAGATGTAGAGCAAATGGTCGATTTAGGTGGGGATTCTACTAGATTGGATGAAGCACCAGAAAATTCTGCTGCTACTGAAAGACCGAGCAATCAATCGAAATCTGAACGTAGCAAATAAGAGTTGATTTGCCCACCGCTATAAGTCGTTAATTTTATGCGACATATAGCTGATAATTGATAGCCAATCGATTATCAAATCGCTATTTCACCCCAGCGCGTGATTTTTGCGATCGCGAAAATTGATTACTCTGTAAATATAATAGATGCAACCATCGAACCCCTAGCGCTAGGGGTTTTTTGTTTAATAAATCGGGCAGCAGAGATATTAAACTTTTCTCAGAAGCCGCTATATAAAATATCAAATTACCCGATAAATCCTTCTCTAGGTTGATGAACTGTTGATTACTAATTTGTTTTCTTTTAAAAAGTTAACGCTTGTAAGTAATGAATGAGTACAGCAACAGTATTCATCACAATTTAACAATAATACTATGAATTTTTCTAAACAGATATCCCAACGCTGGAAATATTTTTGGGGAAGCTTATTTTACTTAAGCTATGCCCCGAATGCAATGATATATTCCCGAAAGAGAGATGCCATTGAAAAAGCATTTCCTCCAATAGCAACAGGAGAACCTTTCGACTATCCCGGTAAACTCGTGGTAGCTGAAGCAACCGTTCATGGGAGTAAATTTTATTTTGAAAAAGCAGAACTGGAAATAACTTTTTTAACGGCTGATTTAGTAAGAATTAATTGGCAACCGGGCGTACTTCTCATTCCTTACGGGATTAGCCGCCATGATTGGCAAGAAATTGCTACAAAATTAGAAAGAGCAAACGATAATTGGGTTCTTTCTAGCGAAGCAATCAAAATTATCGTTGGTGTAAATGGCAGCTTAAAATTTTGCGATCGCTCTGGCAATATAATCAGAGAAGAAATGCCGCCACAAAGAAAAAGCGACGGTTGGATTCATCAATCACCATTAAAAAAAGAAGAACATATATATGGATTGGGAGAACGTTCTTTTCCTCTCAATCTACGCGATCCAAAAGACGGTAGGCAGCAAGTTACTTACCGAATGTGGAACTTTGATGCTGCTGGTAAATACAGCCCGGGTTCCGACCCGATGTACATTTGTATTCCCCTTTATTTAGGTTTGCACCAACAAGGAAGTTACCTAATTTTCTATGAAAATTCTTTTGAGGCTAACTTCACTTTTGGAGATGTCGCCACCGCTGATTTTGATGGTGGTTCTCTACGTTATTACATTACCTTTGGCTCAATTCCACAACTATTAGAACGTTATACAGAATTAACCGGACGTTCTTCATTACCTCCTCGCTGGGCTTTAGGTTATCACCAATCTCATTGGGGGTACGGTAACGAACAAGCCGTGCGGGAAGAAGCGAAAAATTTTCAAAAATATCATCTTCCTCTCAGTGCAATTCATTTAGATATTGACGCGCAAGTTAATAATCGAGCTTTTACAATAGACCCGGAACGCTATCCAAATTTGCCTGGTTTTATTAAAGAATTAGATGAATTAGGAGTGCGGTTTATTGCTATTCTCAATCCCGGAATTAAATACAGCCGCCAAAGTAATTTATTTCTGGAAGGCCAAATTTTGGAAGGATTTTGTCGATTACCCAATGGAAAACTGGTGGTTGCACCAGTTTGGCCCGGTTGGTGCGTGTTCCCTGATTTTACTAACCCAAAAGTACGCAAATGGTGGACTCGTCAGTATAAATATTTACTAGATATTGGAGTAGCAGGATTTTGGCACGATATGAACGAACCTGCGGCATTCATTCTCTGGGGCGATCGCTCTTTACCCAAAGCCACCCAACATTATATGGAAGGCAGAGGTGGCGACCACCGAGAAGCCCATAACGTTTACGGATTATTGCAAGCGCGAGCAGCACACCAAAGCTTGCGAGAAGAAACAGCCGATCGCCGTCCCTTCATCGTTTCCCGCGCGGGATGGGCAGGACTTCAGCGCTACGCATGGACTTGGACGGGCGATGTCGAATGTACCTGGGCAGCAATGCGAATTACCATCTCAACGGTAGTCGGCTTGGGATTGTCGGGAATACCTTACAGCGGCCCGGATATCGGCGGTTTTCAAGGAAATCCCAGCGCCGAACTGTACCTGCGCTGGTTCCAAATGGCCACATTCTTCACCTTTTACCGCACCCACTCCTCCAACAACGTGTCCCATCGCGCACCCTGGACTTATGGGGAACCTTACCTAAGTATTATCCGCGAATACTTAAAATTAAGGTATCGATTAATGCCTTATTTCTACACCTTGGCTTGGGAAGCATCTCAAAAAGGTTATCCACCGGTGCGCCCCCTTTTCTGGTGCGATACCGATGATGTTCGTCTTTGGGGAATGGATGATGCTTTTCTATTAGGAAATGCGCTTTTAGTTTGTCCCGTATTTGAAGAAGGAACGCGGGAAAGATTAGTTTTTTTGCCTAAAGGACATTGGTATCTTTTTTGGAATAACGCTTTAGTGGAAGGAGGAAAACAACTAAATTTCCCAGCCACATTAGAAGAAATGCCATTATTTGTAAGAGCAGGAACTGTTCTGCCAATGGAAGATGAAAAGCAGTTAATCCTGCATCTTTATGCCCCTATTCAGGGAGACGGCGAAGGATATTTGTACGGTGATGCAGGAGATGGTTACGGAGAATCGCGTTTAGATAAATTTCGCATGGTAAAATTTGAAGACGGTTTCGATTTGATTTGGGAAAAACACGGAGATTTCCCTTTTTCTTACCAAAGTGTCAAAGTTTGCCTGCATGGTTTGAAAGCTCAGCAAGCTTGGATAGACGGCGAACCAATTGTTTTGGTAGATAATTGTCTCGAATGCGGGATTTTTGAAAAAATTTACTTTCAAACATCCATGCAAATGTAAAGCGTAAATTATAAAGGATGAATTAGAAAAAAGAAGATAGATCGGATATATTAATTAATATTTATCTGGATTGTTCATTTCATCCTTCAAACTTCATACTTTAACTTTATGAAGATTCGTCCGGCTATACCAAGTGATGTTCCCGCCGTGTTACCGATGGTTACCAAAATTTGTGCTTTACACGAATCTTGGGATGCAGCCAAATATGGATTTTTACCAAATCCAGCTTTGCGGTACGAACGTTGGTTAATGAAATTAACTAATAGCGATCGCGCAATTTTTCTAGTAGCCGATACCGAAACTACTGACAACCCAAAAACGCTAATCTTAGCAGGTTTTTTAGTTGCTACAGTAGAAGGAGAAATCCCCATTTATCGACTCAAAGAATATGGTTTTATTCACGATATTTGGGTAGAACCTGAATATCGTAACGCCGGAATAGCACGGCAAATGGTAAAACAGACTATAGAACTTTTTCGCCAGATGGGAGTAAAACAAATTCGCCTCGATACTGCCGTACCGAACGAAGCAGCAAGGCGCTTGTTTTCCTCCTGCGGTTTCCGTACCAGCACGATCGAAATGTTAGTCGAATTAGAGTAACCTTATGACAACTTATATCAATCAACCACCAGTTCGCCGTTATCTTTGGTTATCTCGATTAATTGCGATCGTAGCTTTGATTAACTTAATGTTAGTATGCTTTGACATTAGTTACATACCTTGGCGGGATTTTTACCTAAAATTTACACCTCAAATCACGAAATTATACGATCCGATTAAGGGAATTGAACCCCATCGAGATACTCAAAAATATCTGAATCAAGTAGACGAATTAGAACAAAAAATAACCGAAACAGGTTTAGATTCTGCTGGGGTAAAAAAGTGTCTCGACCAACTAGCAAACCTCAGCGATTACATGATTCAAGAGAATCCTTTTGCGATCGCCAATAAAAGCGGACAGCTAGAAAAGATTAAAAATCTCATCCGCGATCGCATAAAAAATGATTCTTCTCGGCAAGCTTTCCAGCAATTTTGGAGCCAAGCCTATTTATCCAAAACAGGATGGCAGCAAGAACTAGCTTTCTTTAATAGTAATATTCGTCCTTTAATGCAAACCAACTATTATCGCCATTTAGCCACAAACGGTCAACCTTTTGATAAATTTTGGTTGCTCGATCTACCATTTGTAATTTTATTTTCACTGGATTACTTAGTGCGGGTAATCTCTCTTAAACGCAATACGCCCCACTTAACTTTATTAGCAGCTATCCTCAGACGCTGGTATGACATTTTTCTATTATTACCCTTCTGGCGTTGGTTGCGATTATTACCCGTTACCATTCGCTTGCACCAATCGCGATTAATCAATCTCGACCCGATCAAAGAGCAAATAAATCATGATTTTGTTGCTAATTTTGCAGAAGAAATGACGGAAGTGGTAGGAATGCGAATGATTAGCCAAATGCAAGACTCGATTAAAAAAGGTGAAGTATCGCGCTGGCTTCTCCATTCAAATCATCGCCGTCCTTATATTGATATCAATAATACCAACGAAGTGCAGGCGATCGCATCTCGCATTATCCAATTAAGCGTATATGATGTAATCCCTCAAATTCAACCAGATTTACAAGCCTTACTCCATCAACTGATTGAAAATGCCCTCAGCCAATCACCAGTTTACAAACAACTTCACAATATCCCAGGCGTGAATAATTTGCAAAATCAATTGGCTGAAAACTTAGCTAGAGATTTAACTCAAACCGCCTACAAAACCCTCACTACCACAATGGAAGACCCCGCAGTAGTAGAATTAACGAGTCGTTTAATGAATAAATTTACAGGTGCATTAGAAATCGAACTAAAGAAAAAGCATCATCAAACAGAAATCGAATCATTACTGATCGATATGTTAGAAGAAATCAAAATTAACTACGTTAAAGGAATTGCAGAAGGCGGAGTAGAAAAAATCTTATCCGAATCCGAACAAGTGCGTCAGATAGTTAGACAGTAAACGAGGAATAGACTGCTGCGTTAAACAATAAGAATTTTTTAAGTAAATTTTTGCGCTTTAGCCGTCTTAGTAGAGCGCTAAAGCGCAACAACTTACCTGGAAAATACCACCTGTGACGCCAATCACAAAACACTACTCGTAGCATCACCGATTGAAAAGTTATCAAATCACTTAAAAACGTCTAATTAATCACGCTTTTCCACGATTATTATCATCATTTCTAGGTACTGCCATCACCGTGAATTAACTCAAAACAGCCGAATATAAAAATATAAGCTCTCAATCAGCAAACAATATTAAATTTAACCTGATAACCCAAAAAATTATTTGTAAGTTTCCCATAACGCTGGAAGTTTAATCGACAACTTGGATTTCCTCTCCCTTTGGCAAGGCAGCCCGGTAGAATGACCGGGCTTTTTTATTTGGGGATTACATTTTAGCCTTAGCAGTGAGCGTCACGTCACTCATTCCCCACGTCTTAAAAAATTGGCGAAATAACTCTTGACTAGCTGAAGCCATATTTCCATCACTTTCAATGATTCCTCCTTCAATCAACGTTCCGCCATCAGTGCGGAATACCAACTTCATTTCGCCATTTTCATCTGTTTGGATAGATAAACTACCCCTCGCCAAAACTTGACCGGCACGACTAGAAATCGTACAACGCATTTTTAAATGATTCCTGAATGAACGATTAGAGGCTTAAAGCTCGTTGCTGTAATTCAAATCGTTCTCCTGGTTTTGGTTCTAGCGCCCTTGTAGCGAGATTGTTTTCAGCTAATTGAGTCTGAAATTCATCTACGCTTCCCACTGCACGCAGCAAAGACATTAGTAACCCTTCAAATATCACATCACCACCTGCGGCTGTGGGTAAAATAACTTGAGGTTGCAACAATTTCGTTACTTCCAAAGCACTTTTAGTACCCTTAATAATTGGCCCGATTATGGGTAAAGCTAAGTCAATAATGGGAGTAATCACCACATCAACAGGTGCTACTTCTTTCAATGATGGAGAATGATAACCGTGAGGTTCGT
>CAZJJR010000063.1:20363-20831 GCA_964546365.1 uncultured bacterium
TTCGTAGTAAAGAGTTAAACCAGTTTCTAATTCTTTGATGAGATAAGCATTTTCTACCGTTGTTGGGCCAATGGGAGAGCCGGGAAATGCTTTAATTTCCAAACTATTGTCGAAAGTGAAAGTTTCACCGGGAGGAAGTGCAGTTACGCGATCGTAACCTAAATTTAACGCTACTTTCGCAGCATTGGGAGAACCGACGACCGGAATAGTTTTATCAAGCTGCTGGAGAGTTGGCGGGTGAGCGTGGTCTTCCAAACCTTGAGATAAAAGAATTAAGTCAAGATTTTCTGGAATGGAGTATTGAGTATTTTTAGTACCTTTAAACAGCCAGTCCAATTTGCCAAAAACTAACGTACCAACCAGCCAAGGATCGAGTAAAATTCGTTTACCACCGATTTCTATTAACCAAGAGTTACTGTCTAACCAAGGTAGGTACACAGCAGGTATTCAAAATTTCGGCTGTTTTTA
>CAZJJR010000063.1:20887-25398 GCA_964546365.1 uncultured bacterium
AATCATGAATTGTGCCATCGGGCATGATTGCACCACTGAGCTTGGCTCCGATAAATTTGACTAAGATTCGATTACCACTGCCAATGTTAGCGCCTCTTAAATCTGCTCCTCGTAAGTCGGCTCCGCTGAAATCCGCTCCCACTAAGTTAGCTTCTCGTAAATTGGCGTCCCGCAAGTCAGCTTGTAACAGGTTGGCTCTAAATAAATTGGCTTTAAATAAGTTAGCGTCAGCCAAAATAGTTTTATGTAAAAAAGTGTCTTTAAGATTCGCATTACTCAAGTTAGCATGACTGAGATTTCTGCTAGATAAATCTTTTTCGCTTAAATTAGCACCACTAAAATCTCTGCCACTTAAATCTAGGTCGTGCTTGTTAGTTGAATGTTGATGAGGCGGGTTTTGGGGTGGCGTATGGTGTTTGTAATTTTGATGATGATGAGAATAATGCGGTTCTGATTGTGGTGTGTGGTGTTTGTAATACTGATGCTGAGGATAATGGGAATTTTGTGGAGTTGCTGTTACCCGCTGAGGTTGGGAAGAGCGCAAACGCTCCCTTGCTTCATTAATCTCTTTTAATTTATCTTGTGCTTTTTGTTGTAGTCTAATATTATCTTTTGGAATTCGATCGGGATGCCAAATAAAAGCCAAGTCTTTGTAAGCCTGGTTGACTTCCTCCATTGTCGCTCCTGGCTGTAAATCCAAAACTCGATACCATTTTTCCAAATCTTTCATAAAACTTTTTTGCTGTCACAAATCATTAATTAAAGATTAATTACTATAGAGTACGATCGTTGTCAGTTCACTTTTTACTTTTTTGAGTATAACATCTCTTTTTAGATGCCATTTTGCAGTAGTTATGGATACGAAAACATCGATTCAATTTTTTCCGAAAATAACAGCTTGTATCTTATTATTCCTATTTACCCTAGTCTGGAGTCCCGGTCAAAGCTTGGGAGCTACAGTTTTTTCTAACTCTAGCGCTATTTATCAGGAACGGACAACCCATAACCCAGATGGCATCGGGAAATTTTACATGGGCAGAGAAATTGCGCGGGTGATGGGACACCAAGCGGCGGGATGGTTGGAGCGATCGAACCGCGAGAAAGAAGAGCGTCCTTCGTTAGTAATACAAGGCTTGGACTTAAAACCAACTGATATTGTAGCAGATATAGGAGCCGGTACTGGTTATTTTGCTTTTCGGATTAGTCCTTTAGTTCCCCAAGGAAAAGTTTTTGCTGTCGATATCCAACCAGAGATGGTTGACATTATGGAATTCTTGAAAAAACAAAAAGCTATTAATAATGTTGAGACTGTATTGGCAACCGTAACCGACCCAAAACTTCCCGATCGAAGCATTGATTTAGCGTTGATGGTAGATGCTTATCACGAATTTAGTTATCCTAAAGAAGTGATGGAAGGAATAGTAAAAGCCCTCAAATCAGGCGGCAGAGTAGTATTAATCGAATATCGGGGCGAAAATCCTTTTGTGATGATTAAACCACTGCATAAAATGACTCAAAACCAAGTTCGCAAAGAAATGTCAGCAGTAGGTTTAAAATGGGTAGAAACTAAAAAGTTTTTGCCTCAACAGCATTTTATGATTTTTGAAAAAGGAGAGGCTAATGAATAGAGAACGCCCATTTCCTAACTGGGAAAATTTATATCAAGAACAGTCAGTCGAAACCATGCCTTGGTTTAATCCGGCTCTCGATGCCGATTTAGAAAAAGCATTAAATCAACTAAATTTGTCAGGAAAAACAGGATTAGATATCGGTACTGGGCCTGGTACTCAGGCGATCGCATTGGCAGAAAGAGCTTTTGAAGTTACGGCGGTGGATCTTTCTGCCACCGCGATCGAAAATGCCAAAACTAAAGCCAAAGACTTAAATATTAACTGGCAGCAGGACGATATTCTCAATACTAAACTAGAGCGACAATTTGATTTCGCATTCGATCGAGGTTGTTTCCACGTTTTTGCTCCAGAGCAAAGACAAAATTACGTTTCCGTTGTCAATAAGTTAATCGTGCCTGAGGGTTACTTACTCCTAAAATGCTTTAGCTACAAGGAAACGAGAGAAGCTGGCCCTTATCGATTTACACCCCAAGAAATCGAAGAAATTTTCCATAACCAATTCAAAATTATCGATATTCAAGAAACTGTATATCAAGGTACTCTGGAAATATTTCCGCAGGCTTTATTCTGCATTATGCAAAAAGAATGAAAAATCGTTTTCGCGGATCGTTACCTATATAACAAGTCAAATTTGCTGATTTTGTTTGGCTGATTCTTCTAATTTAATTGCTAAATCGATCGCAAATTTGACTTGATTGATAGTGGAAGCGAGGTCGTGTTCGTTTATCGGACACCCGTATCTAGAAAAATCCTCGCTTGGATGTTGCCAACGCAACCATAACTTTCCGTTACTTACTTTTGTAGTCAGTTTCCAACCCCGATATCTAGCTGGGATTTGCTTTAAAGTATCTTTTGAGAGGTATGATTTTTCTCTACATTCGGTATCATCTACTAACATCATCGTTCGGGGCTTTAACTCAACAACTTAATATTCGGTGAAAATAGTTTAGTGATTCGTGACTGAACTCCGCCGTAAAAAGTGATAATTCCAAGCCGAACGAGTGAGTGAAAGGTTTAATTACTCGTGACTCAAGCTAAAACACAACTGTGAGCGAAGTCACATGGAGAGCGGCTTGCAAGAATTTGGATAGATAAGGATAAGAGAGTTCGCGCTCTGTAAGGGAAAGTGGACTTTAGCTTGAGGTTTGAACTCCAGACGAAATCTTGTAATGTACTAAGTAAAATGGTATGGAAAAACCCACATAGGCAGGGCGGGTAAGATAAGCGAGTAAAACGGTTGTATATCAAGCATTCTAGCTAAATCCGCCCCTACGCCCCTACAAATCCACTTTCGTTTTTTCACACCTACCTATTTACAACGCTATCGAGTAACTACATTCCCAAACACGATCGTTCTGGCTGCCCGGTTCAACCTTGCTGCGATGTTTTGAAGCTGGAGCCTTGATTTTGCGATTGCGATCGAGATTCAGCTAAAATTGTTGCCAAACCTTGCACTAATCTTCCCATCCCTTCTAATGCCGTTTCTTCTTGTAAAGCACCATAAGCAACTCTTAAATAGCACCCATTTTCTATCCCGAAAGTATCACCGGGAATTACCGCGACGTGATGTTCTTTAATCAACCGTTCTACTAATTCCATTGCGCTGAGTTGAGTGTTAACTTTGAGTAAGAAATAGAAAGCGCCATCAGCTTGGGGAACGGTACATAAATGGGAAATCGAATTAAGTTGTTGCAAGCACTTTTCTCTCACTGTCTGGATTACAGCCATCTTTTCCCGACAGTATTCAACTCCTATTTGCAATGCTGCTAAAGCTACATATTGAGAGATAGCTGGCGGACAAATCAGGATCGTATCCTGAATTTTTTTTACAGATAAAAGTAAGTGTTTGGGAATTACCATATAGCCGATTCGCCAGCTAGCAAAACCGTAAGCTTTGGAAAGAGAATAAAGGGAAATGGTGTGAGATGCGCTATCTGGATTGGCACCTGGGGAAAAGTGTTTTACTTGGTTATAAGTGAAGTATTCGTAAGCTTCATCGCTGATGTGATAAATTCCCCGTTGGCGACATATTTCGTTAACTGCTTGTAATGCTTCTTTGGGATAAACTGCGCCAGTGGGATTGTTAGGTGAAATGGTAACAACCGCTCTCGTTTTATCGGTAATTGCTTTTTCTATAGCATCTGGACGTAACTGATAATTTTCATCAGTAGCTACCAGTACTGTCTTGCAACTCGCGATCGCGATCGCCATTTCGTGATTAAAATAATATGGCGTTTGCAGTATTATCTCATCTCCCGGTGAAGTAATTGCCAGCACCGCGTTCATAAACGCCATATTCCCGCCAGCAGTCACCACAATACAGCGATCGTCATCAATTTCGATCTTATTTTCAACTAATAGTTTATGTTTAATAACTTCTTGTAACGCTGGAATTCCCTCTACTGCTTGGTATTTGTGATTTTGGGGATTCGCTAGAAATTCGGTAATTTTTGCGATCGCATTTGATGGTGGGCCATAATATACCACCCCTTGTCCCAAAGAAATCGTACCGGGACAACTGCGAATTAACTCCGCCACCACCGGAATAATCGGTGATTGCACCGCCTCCATTCTAAGAGTTTCGTTTTTCATTCAATCCCAAATCTAGCCAACAACTCTTCACGAGATAATTGCAAAAGCAAACGCGAATATTCCTCTGGCGGCAATTGTAGCAAAGGCTCAATAACTCTAGATAATTCCTCATCCACAGCGCCAAATCGCAGCCTCAACAAATTTCCTACCACCAGACGACGTTCTTGTAAACTTCCTTCTCTTACTCCTTCTTGTACTCCTTGCTGTACTCCTTGCTGTAATCCTTCTCGTAATCCTTCTTGGCGTCCTTCCCGTAAAGTATTTTCCCGCCATTCCAGATAAGCTGGT
>CAZJJR010000064.1:0-22815 GCA_964546365.1 uncultured bacterium
AACTCGCGGATTGGGCGCTGGTGGCAACCCCGCTATCGGTCAAAAAGCAGCCGAAGAATCTCGCGATGAAATTGCCTCTGCTTTGGCAAACTCGGATTTGGTTTTTATCACTGCGGGAATGGGTGGTGGTACCGGTACCGGTGCAGCCCCGATCGTAGCAGAAGCAGCAAAAGAAGTTGGCGCTTTGACAGTTGGAGTAGTTACTCGTCCTTTTACTTTTGAAGGGCGGCGTCGCATCAACCAAGCCGAAGAAGGGATTGCTAATTTGCAGAGTCGGGTAGATACCCTGATCATTATCCCGAACAATCGCATCCTGTCAGTGGTTCCCGAAACTACTCCACTGCAAGATGCTTTTCGTCACGCTGACGATATCCTGCGCCAAGGCGTGCAAGGGATCTCCGATATCATTACCATTCCCGGACTGGTAAACGTAGACTTTGCCGACGTGCGGGCAATTATGGCCGATGCGGGATCGGCTTTGATGGGAATTGGCATTGGTTCTGGCAAGTCAAGAGCCAAAGAAGCCGCGAATATGGCGATTTCTTCACCTTTGCTGGAATCCTCTGTGGATGGAGCCAAAGGTGTGGTATTCAACATTACGGGTGGCTCTGACTTGACTCTCCACGAAGTGAATACGGCGGCAGAAACCATTTATGAAGCGGTCGATCCCAACGCCAACATCATCTTCGGAGCAGTGATCGATGAAAAACTGCAAGGAGAAATCAGAATAACGGTAATTGCTACTGGCTTCAGCGGTGAAAGCCAATCTAGCCAATCCGGACGAGGAGCTAAAAGTACCGTAACTCAGCGTTCCAATCCACCAGCGGCAGTAAAACCCGCAACAACTCCTGAAACCCCAGATAAACAAACCGGGGCAGGAGGATTGGATATTCCTGAGTTTTTGCAAAAGAGACGCCCTCAGAAATAAATTAGGGGATATTTCGGAACAGGATAAGTAATTTTGACTTTATCCTCGATCCTTCCCCCTTAATGTTTAGATTCTTTCCTCTTATGACGGCAACAACCGGATTGAGCGTACCCGTAGCTCTTACTATTGCAGGTTCAGATAGTGGCGGCGGAGCTGGCATTCAAGCCGATTTGAGGACGTTTGCTTTTCACTGCGTCCACGGCACCAGTGCCATTACCTGCGTGACCTCTCAAAATACTCTGGGCGTGATGCGGGTTGATGCTCTACCAGCGGCGGCTGTCATCGCCCAGATGGAAGCAGTGGTAAAAGATATCGGGGTGCAGGCTACTAAAACCGGGATGTTGCTCGATCGAGAAATTATTGCGGCTGTGGCAACTCAGGTAAAAGCTTTCGGGCTGACTAACTTGGTAGTCGATCCCGTAATGGTATCCCGTACCGGAGCGCAACTGATCGATAATGAAGCAATCAAGTGCTTGCGCGATAACTTGATCCCGCAAGCTGCGATCGTCACTCCCAATCGTTACGAAGCACAAATATTGAGCGGCTTACCAATTCATACTCTTGATGATATGCGGGCAGCAGCACAACGAATTTACCAACTGGGTGCTAAGGCAGTTTTGGTGAAGGGCGGCGGAATGCAGGATAATCTGCGGGGTGTAGATGTCTGGTTTGATGGCTTGCAGCTAGAAACTTTGACAACTACAACAGTGGAGACCACTAATACTCACGGTACTGGTTGTACCTTGGCAGCTGCCATAGCAGCTAACCTGGCTTTAGGCAAAGATTTATTCTCTGCTGTCCAATTAGCAAAAAATTACGTCACCACTGCTTTAAAATACGCTTTAACGATCGGTCAAGGCCAAGGGCCAGTCGGACACTTTTTCCCGATCTGGCAAAAAGCTGGCGAAAAATAAAAAAAAGAAATTTTTTCGATTAAAGGCTGTTACATTTTCCGTATTTGGTCTATTCTGGGGCATAGTGATGTAGCTGCCTCTATCTCGCACAATTCTAGGTACGAAGCTTATGACCTCGAACTTCCATCCCAAGCAATCGGTGCCCAACTCTCATAGCGCTGGTTCTAAACCCCAGAGCGCACCCGCTGCTTATTCTCCTTCTGTACCAATGTCTTTGTATCGAGAATTGGCAGCAGAGTTGCAAGCCACTAAGGTGATGCTGGATTCCCTGAACAGCCAAAATCAGCAGTTATCTCAACAAAATCAACAACTGCGGCGAGAAATTGATTCGGTTGTTCATTCTGCTTTGCATTTACAACAAGTAGCTGACTCGGTTGCACCGGGTAACTGGAATCAAGCATCTTACAGCCATCCAGAATTGAGGACAGAACCCAGTCGCGTCGCTAACGAACAACGCCCGACACCAGCACCTAAAAGGGTTCGCCAGGGTTCTGGTACTCACTCTTCGATGTCTGGGATGGAGGTTTCTACTCCTTTTCAAAATCTGGAACCAACCGGAGCGATTTTTCAGGAAAAATTAGTGGTGGAAGTGCCGGAAGGACGCCATCGCCGCCGCACTCAACCAGAGAAAAGTTCGGAGATGAATGGCTGGTGGTTTACTTTAGCGGTTGTAGTCCTTGTAGTAACCGCGTTCGGTGCTGGCTATTTGGTTATGCGTCCCATGATACCGAAGCGCTAGTGCATTTAGGGTAGAATTCAGCAGTCAAAATTCAGAATTCAGGAGGGAAAAACATTCTTAATTCTGAATTCTGACTGCTAAAAAACTTAATTTTTTTATTCTTACTTCATCCTTCATCCTTTATACTTCATCCTTGTTAATGGCATCGCCAAATTTGGATCGTTCTGTCCCAACTGCTACTAGCTAAAGTTTTTCTATCTGGGCTAAATGCGATCGCTTTTACAGAGTAAAAATGAGCCTGGAATGTAAATAATTCTTCCCCTGTATAGGTGTGCAGTAACTTAATCGTTCCATCAGCACTACCAACAGCAAACACTTTTCCATCAGGGCTGAAGGTAACGCAAGTACCCTGAGAAATATCGCTGGAAATAGTACGAATTAGCTGCATTGTACTTGTTTGCCAGACATTCAGGGTTCCATCTGCACTACCAGCAAGTAAAGTTTCTCCGTCTGGGCTAAAAGCAACATGGGTAATGGAGTAGTTATCGCCCATCCAACTGGCTAGTTTCTGCCCAGTTGTAGTTTGCCATAACTCGATCGTTTTGTTACCGCTGCCAGTTGCGATCGTCTCACCATCTGGACTGAAGGTAACGCAAGTAACTGAGTACCCATCCCCCGCTAAAGTACGAAATTCCCGCCCGGAAGCTGTTTGCCATAGCTTGGTAGTCGTGTCGCCGCTACCACTGGCAATAGTTTGCCAATCGGGACTAATCGCCAGAGAGTAAATAGAACTGGCGTGACCTTTCAGGGTGCGTAATTGTCGCCCGGTAGCTGTTTGCCATAATTCGATCGTACCATCTGCACTACCACTAGCAATAACTTGCCCGTCGGTGCTAAAAGTAACACAAGTAACTTCAGAACTATGACCGCTGAGAGTGCGTAATTCTTGCCCGGTACTTACATCCCATAGCTTGATATTTTTGTCATCACTACCACTGGCAATAATTTGCCCATCGGGGCTGAAAGTTACGCACTTAACTGATTTTTGATGACCTTTGAGAATGCGGTAGCACTCCAAAAAGGGATAGAAATTAAATTCTTGGAGTGCATGACAAACGTGCGGTTCCGTTCTATCCTTTAATAGCAAATATGCCGATCGCTGTACTTGTGGAGATCGATCGCACAAAGCCTTAGTCACTAAATCTACACCACTTTGACCGTAATTGAAAGCTTCTTTTAAAGCAGCGATTCTTACCTCTACATCTGCACTTGCTAACCGCTTTTCAATTCTTGGTAATCCCCCCAACACAGCGCCAGTCAGCGGGGGCGGAACGTAACCGCCAAAAACGGCATCGTAGTTTTTAGGTTGATTGGGATTGTTCACGACTGCTACTTTTCCCCCGCTTTACTTTGTCTCTATGGTAAGTAAGAGAGATATTTTCAGATTATCTGTGAGAATCAGGGGTTAAAATTTTACCACAGATTAAAACAGATAAATGCAGATAAACGCAGATAAGAAAGAGATTTCTATAGGTTATCTGACTGTAGGGGCGGGTTTAGCAAATAATCCTTGATTCCTACAAACTAATTCATAATAAAACCCGCCCCCATCATGCAATACCAATGCAATCGGACTTGATATCACGCCCGTTCTGTTTGACTCCTCATCAATCTTTGCACGCTTACTAAAGCTTTATTTAATTCATAATTTTTTCTTTCCGGATTTTGTAAATAAGCTTGTTGTTCTTCCTCAATCATTTCTACATCTTGACGCACCAAACCATCAAGTAACTTTTGTGCCGAACCAAACAAACTATCTCTGACAAATTTTCTAAACCATACAGGTAATTTGTGCAAACGCCAAAAGGCATTTAGCGATGTAAAATGAATCAGATAAGCGCGAGTTTCTGTTTCATTTATCGGACAAAGCAGACAGTAAATTTTAAAATCTTTGCCCAGAGTTGAAACCCAATGAGGATAGACGTAACTCACATCCAATGGTTCAGGATGCAAACGTCGTAAAGCCGGGAAAAATAACTGAGATATCGACCAAATTTTATCTATTTTGTAATAACTTTGCGCTTGATAATGAGCATCAACTCGGTTACGATCTTCTTCAATTTCTTGTAGTACGGGATCTGCCCAAGCTTGCCAATCTTGATGCAAATGTCCGTGATACATATCCATTAGATTTTCTATTAAATATGAATAATGTGCTTTACAGTGAATAACTGAAACAGTCGCAATATAATTAAGATGATCCCATTCTGGCAATCCTAAAGGTATGACAATTTTAGATAAAGTTTCATCACCTGTAAATAACCAGATAAAACCATCTTTTTCCTGTACGGGATAACGACGAATTTTGCAATTAGGTAATTTTTGATTTTCGGCTAAATAGGGGACTTCTGCACATTCCCCGCTACTATTAAAACGCCAACCGTGATAAGCACATTCTATATTATTATCGATAATTTTACCGTGGCTTAGTTTGACTTGCCGATGAGGGCATCTATCCTCTAAAGCATGGATTTTGCCTGCACTGTCTCGATAAATAACTATTGGTTGATGCCATAAGGTAATAGCTAAAGGTTGGTTTTTAACTTCCGTGCTTCTAGCAACAACGTACCAGTGATTTGGGTTAATTCCTAATTGACGGATATCGCGAGATTGAGTAATTGAAGAAAGGGTTGTCATGAATATAATAACCTTGTGGATAGTAAAATTGGCAAAATTTAGATAAAAGTATAGAAATTATACAACTATTAAGTACGATCGCATTCACTGATATATCCGTGCAAAAGTAAAGGATTATTGACAAAGCGGAAATGCGATCGCAGAAAATTTCCCTTTCAGAGGGATACTAGACATAGGATAGAGGATTTTGCCAAACAAGGCTGCATTATTACCTACCCAACCGCTATGGGTATCAAACTTGACTATGAATTTCTGCATACTACGGCTTTGCTTCTGGACAAGTCGATCTGAAGGAGGAACAGCAAAATTACCATAATTTTCTCAAAACATCAGTTTTTACTGATTTTATTAACAAAAAATCCTCAGTATAGGAGAAGCAAAATGGTTTGGCAATTGCTTAAAACAGTTGGAAAAGCTGTCTTAGGATTAGCAAAAATTGTAGTTCCTTATATACGTCCTCTCATAAATGATGACTTCCCCAATGACAATCCGCGTTTAGTAGAACAACGAGATGATATACAGCTAGCGCAGCTAAAACTTCACTATATCCAACATCAAGAAAACATAGACTTTCAAAAAGAACAGGCAAACCTAAGCCAAGCAAGAGCAAAAGAACTAGAAGAATTTATCCAGCGTGCAGAAGATACCAGATTACAAAAAAGTCTTGATTTTCAAGTATGGCGCTTAGAACAAGAAAAAGCGCTACAGTTGCAACTATTAGAATTAAATCATCAACTACAACGAGAATTGGTAGCCTATCAGCGAGAAACTTCTCTTAAAGTCGTTGAAGAACAAAAAAGGTTGGAAAACTCGCCTATTTGGTTAGTTGCTTCTGATATTCTCAACTCCCATACTGGAGATGAGATAATGCCTCTGCGGGTGTTCTTTGCGCCTCCTAAACTTGAATTTGATCGATTTGCTAATACCACAAATGCAGCTAAAAGTTTTCCTGATATTGAATTAACTTTAGCAGAAGGATTGCGACAATTTTTTAGGAATTATTCTACAGAAGATAAAGGTAGACACCTAGACTTTTTGGCTGGTGCTTGGGTGAGCAAATCTTTTCACAGCGAAGCGAGTATCAAAGCATTATTTGGCGTGTTGAAATCAGAACCGACTTTGGTTTTGGAGTCCGAAGTTGATGGGGATTATCTCAACTTTCGGATTGCTTATTGGGGTGTAAATTGGCCAAAATATCGCTACGATCCGATTATTTCCAGATTGCCTTATCGAGATATTCTATATGAAGCTGCCAAAACTCGCGCCCGAAAATGGCAAGAAACAAAAACTAAATTAATTGCAGCGGGAGTTAGTCCTGAAGAAGTTGATAAACTTTATGGTGCAGACAATGCGAAAAACTTAGTGTTGTTGCAACTTGAGGAAAGATTCAAACAAGCAGGTATTAATTCAGGCGAGTTAGAACTTGACTATACTATTAATAAAAAAGACTTTGAAGAACTTTGTCAGTTTTTAATTGTCTACCACTGCTTATTTGCTGGTTTAGTTGCCGATGAATATTTTTTGTTTCAGTATAATCTGACTCCTTTGTTACCAAAATTAATCCCTGGATTAACTGAAAATGTGCCGGAAACGGAAGCAATCGAGGAAATGATTAATGCAGTGGTTTTGTATTATCAAAGTCTCTATCAAGTTTTGGAAATTCAACGTTCTAGCTTGCTGCCAGAATTGGCTTTGAATTTAGCGCTGAGTTTGGCTAATTTAGCAAATAAAGATTGGGCAAAAGGTCGAATAGTTGACTCGATGAAATATTGGCTAAAATTGCGGCAATTATCCCAGCCGGACGATTTTAATGCTTTATTAACAGCAGTTGAATCAGTTTTGACAATTGCTGATTTGGCTTATGTACAAAAATTGAATGAGTGTTTGGTAGCCGTTGGGGAAAATCTTTCTTTCAGCGTGAAGGATGCTTGTTACAACCGAGGAATGAATCGCTGTCAACAAGGAGATTATGAAGCAGCGATTAGAGATTTTGACCAAGCAATTGAGATAAATTCTAATTGGGCAGAAGCTTTTTATAATCGAGGCTTGGCATACTCGAAATTGGGAAAATATCAGAAAGCAATTGAGGATTATAGTCAAGCTTTGGCAATTAATTCTAATTGGGCAGATGTTTATAATAATCGGGGGAATGCTTATTACAAATTGGGTGATTACGAGAAAGCAATAGCGGATTACGATGAAGCAATAAAGATTTATCCAAATTTGGCGGCGGCTGTTAAAAATCGCGATATTGCTCAGGGTGTTTGGGATGAGTTAAAAAGGAAGAAGGAGCAGGAAGAGAAAAGTAGAGGTAAGCTGGAAAATGTTTCGCTTGTTTATAACTTAACAGCACATTCTAAAAGTATTTTTTCCTTAGCTATTAGTCCAGATGGCCAGATTCTAGCTAGCGGTAGTGATGACGGTACAATCAAGATTTGGCGTCTGAATCAAGGGGAACAACTACGTACTTTGACAGGACATTCTGCGACAGTTTATTCTCTTATCATTAGCCCGGATGGGCAAAAGCTTGTTAGTGGTAGTGGTGATAAAACTATTAAAATCTGGCAATTAAGTACAGGGCAGCACATACGCACTCTCACAGTGCATTCAGGAACTATTTATTCGCTTGTCATGAGTCGAGATGGTCAGACACTTGTTAGTTCTAGTGGTGATAAAACTATCAAGATTTATGAGTTTAATACAGGTAAAGTATTACATACTATCACAGGTCACTCTGACTTCGTTCGTTGCCTTGCCATTAGTCCGGATGGAAAAACGCTTGTTAGTGGTAGTGATGACAAAACTATCAAGATATGGCAGTTGAGTACGGGTAAAGAAATACGCACTCTCACCAACCATTCTGGATGGATTTATTCATTAGCAATCAGCGCAGATGGGCAGACACTTGTTAGTGGTAGTTCTGACAAAACTATTAATATATGGCATCTTAGTACCGGGCAAAAAATAGGCAGTATTACGGGATACTCATCAACTGTTTGGTATCTTGGTATTAGTCCAGATGGACAGACATTAGTAAGTGGCAGTGGTGATAAAACTATTAAGATTTGGCAATTAAGTACTAGGCAGGAACTATGCACCCTGTCAGGGCATTCTGGTAACATTTATGCCCTTGCCATTAGTCCAGATGGACAGACTTTAGTAAGCGGTAGTAGTGATAACACAGTCAAAGTTTGGCGAGTACAGTAGCATAATTGGAAGGTGTGACCTACCGCGACATCGGAAAACCGATCGCACTTCTTCTAAATTCACTTATCTTGCCCAATTTACAACATAATAAGATTTTGCGATCGCATCTGCAAAATATGCGATCGCGCATTATTTGATACTATTTAACCTATACAAAAGGCATAATCAACTAACGAAGTAATTACGCAAATCATGCCAAGAAATCCGTTAATTTACACAAGTAGTCGTGGTACGGGTACAAGCTTGATACGTAATGCCATTCTAGATGGTACAACCTTTCAATTTAACACCGGACACGGCTTTTACCGCTGCCACACTGATGTAAATGGAATTGTCACCGACCTACGCACCGTAAATCTAATCCCTGATGATATTGAAACCGAAATTAGTAACGATGTGCTAACATTTTTAGCTAGTGGTGGCTCATTACCACAACCCGCACTAGGTTTTACAGGGCCATTACAGCGAACTGTAATAGTTAATAACTACCAAATAGCCTACCGTACCGTGCAAATTAATTCTACCACAATTTCTATTAGCACTTACTTTTTGATACCTTAAAAAAACAGTTAAATAAAGGAATTAAATTATGAGTTTACTTATAGAAACAATGGTTGAAATGTTGACCGAAGAAGATGATTTTGAACGCACTGAAGCAGAACATCGTTTCATAGAAGTTTTAACTTTTAGTAGCTTCGATGAAATTGTTGCAATGTTGGATAAAGTTCTGGCAGAAAATTGGATTGGATTGCCAGTTTGGGCAAGAAATATGGCATTTCGTTTTGCTTGTTTACTCGCTCCTAAAAATGCTGAAATTCGTCGTCGCGCTGCTGCGGATTTAAGGTGTTTTGGCCCCGACTGGGATGCAGAAGCAGAGCGCTTAGAGCAAGAAGCTGATAGCTTAGAGACAATTAGTTTATCCAAAAGGTAGTCAAGTTGATTTTTAATTATTGGCGATCGCTATGTAGTGGAAAGAGTGTACTTATCCTTAATTATTGGCATATTTAATTTTACACTCGATAATTAAAAGGTGGTATTTCTTCCTCCCAATTTCAAGTCAAAGTATCCGGATCTACACCTAGAGATCGCAATCTTTCCTCCAGCATTCTAGCCCGTCTTTCTGCTTCTAAACGCAGTTGTTGTTCTTGCTGGGCGCGTTGTCTTTCTTCTCGCACAAGTTCTTCCGGTGTCGAGAATCTTTGTCCTTGTTCGTTATACCAATATAACCATTCTCTTGCTATTCCTTGATAAGTTCCCTCTTCCCTGCCAATTCCTAAACCTATTTCTGGCATCCAAACTAGATTTCCTGGTAAATATTCGTAAGCACGATTATCTAAACGGTATACTTCTAAACGTGGTTTTCTGCGGCGGCGTGGGTTATAAACTGCATAGTACAAAACTCCTAATTCGGCATACTTTTCCTTTTTAGTGGTAAACTCTCCTCGGTAAGTTCCAGAGATAACTTCGAGTGCGAAGATGGGAACTTGCTTTTCTTCCCAGATTGCGTAACTCGATCGCAATTCTTCTTCATCGAAAATTCGCTCCACCCCTAAGCTCAAAAATCCATCTGGTACGATCGCAGATTCTTCTGGATCGTAGTAGATACCCATATCAACTCCGAAAAACCAATCCATCCGGTTTTCCCAAATTATTGCCAAGATAGATTTCAGCAAACTGGGGATTAAATCTTGCAGTTCGTTATCCACAGGAGTATCATCAGAGTCAGGTAAATCTTCAGAAGAAGGCCAGCGTAGTTTCGGGTCGTAATTAAACATAACGATTTTTACCCAAGCTATTCAAATTTTATCAATAAATTAAATAAAAAAAGCCATCGTTTAAACGATGGCATCATCCTATTTTGAAAATACAAAAAGGAGAAACTTGCCCTTTTCTTTCAAACTATTCGTACAACCAAGGAGTGATAGTTGGTTGCCAATTTACTAACTCTTCATCCTTAAACCAAAGGCTAATTTCCTTCTGTGCAGTTTCTGGCGCATCGGAACCGTGGATTAAGTTACGACCTACGCTAACGCCGAAGTCACCGCGAATCGTACCCGGTTCGGCGTTTAGGGGGTTAGTAGCACCGATGATTTTGCGTGCGGAAGCGATTACGCCATCTCCTTCCCATACCATAGCCACTACTGGGCCAGAGGTGATAAAGTCAACTAAGCCAGGGAAAAATGGTCTTTCCCGGTGGACATCATAGTGCGCTTCGGCGAGTTCGCGGCTAACGTTGAGCAGCTTTAACCCAACTAGGGTAAAACCTTTGGCTTCTAAGCGACCGATGATTTCACCTACCAGTTTTCGTTGTACTCCATCGGGTTTGATGGCTAAAAATGTCCTCTCCACGAGAATACTTGCTCCCATACTTTGTGTTCAGCCTTGTATCGTAAAGCTTTTGAGACTACTTGAGGGAGAGGGAAAAGGGAAAGGGAAGATAGAAAGAAGGAAAGGGAAGAGGGAAAGGGAAAGGGAAGATAGAGAGGGAAAGATGCAGAAGGAGCAGTTAAAAATTTGTATAATCAGGCTTTTTTTCTAGTTTTTCAGTTTTCGGTCTTGCCAAAAAAGTCGATCGCGCGATCGCAAACAAAAATTTCTACTCTCAGTACTAAGCATCACACCAATCCTGGGCAGGATACGCTACAAATCGAGAAAGGTTAACGTTTCGGCTGTAGGTACTAGATTAGGTGTACGGGAAATCGGGAATACTACCAGAAAACCACACCCTGAAGGACGTACACATAGAGATAAGCGAATACGCTAAACTGACTATTCGGTAGATGTTGCAAGGTGGGAAAAGGATGACAGTGCAGCCAATGGGAGATGGAGCAGCAGTGGAAGGTAGACGAAAAAAAGCCATATTAGCGGAACCAAAATCACAAGTACTTCTGGCACCTTCTAAACAAGTGTCCAGACAATGGACGATCGAAGATAGCGAAACACTTTATCGCATTCAAGGTTGGGGCGAACCTTATTTTTCCATCAACGCCGCTGGTCACGTTACAGTTTCTCCCAAAGGCGAACGGGGTGGTTCTCTAGATTTGTTTGAATTGGTGAACGCTCTCAAGCAACGTAATTTGGGTTTACCTCTGCTGATTCGTTTTTCAGATATTTTAGAAGACCGCATCGAACGGTTAAATGCTTGCTTTGCTAAAGCGATCGCGCGCTACAATTATCCCGGCACTTACCGAGGCGTTTATCCCGTCAAGTGCAACCAGCAAAAGCACTTGCTAGAAGATTTAGTTCGGTTTGGTAAACCCCATCAATTTGGCTTAGAAGCCGGTTCCAAACCAGAATTAATGATTGCCTTAGCGATGCTGGATACCCCTGGCGCACTGCTGATTTGCAACGGCTACAAAGACCGAGATTATATCGAAACGGCGATGTTAGCGCAGCGCTTAGGACAAACTCCCATCATCGTCCTCGAACAAGTTGAAGAAGTCGATTTGGTAATTAATGCTGCGAAGAACTTGGGCATTAAACCGATCGTAGGAGTGCGTGCTAAACTGAGTACCCAAGGCGTGGGACGTTGGGGAACTTCTACGGGCGATCGCGCCAAATTTGGCCTGACAGTTCCGGAAATCATCCAAGCAGTTGATAAGTTGCGAGAAGCCAATATCCTAGACTCTCTGCAATTGCTGCATTTTCATATTGGTTCTCAAATTTCTGCCATTCACGTCATCAAAGATGCCATCCAGGAAGCTAGCAGAATTTACGTTGAGTTAGCCAGACTCGGCGCTGATATGAAATACCTCGATGTGGGCGGCGGTTTGGCAGTAGATTACGACGGTTCCCAAACCAACTTTTATGCTTCCAAAAATTACAATATGCAAAACTATGCCAACGACATCGTGGCAGAGTTAAAAGATGGTTGTGCGGAACATAATTTGCCAGTACCGACTTTAATCAGCGAAAGTGGTAGAGCGGTCGCATCTCATCAGTCCGTGCTGATTTTTGATGTTCTCAGCACCTCTGACGTACCTTTTGGCCCTCCCGAACCTCCCCAAGAAGGCGAACCGCCAATTGTTTGGAATCTCTGGGAAACTTATCAATCCATTAATAACGAAAATTATCAGGAAGCATATCACGACGCTACCCAATTTAAAGAAGAAGCGATCAGTCGATTTAATTTGGGAATTTTGCGCCTTACCGAACGAGCTAGAGTAGAAAGAATCTACTGGGCTTGCTGTGAAAAAATCGTCGCCATTACTAGAGAACAAGACTACGTTCCCGATGAGTTGGAAGACTTGGAAAAAATCATGGCTTCCATCTATTACATCAACTTGTCGGTGTTCCAATCAGCGCCAGATTGTTGGGCGATCGATCAGTTATTCCCCATTATGCCGATTCATCGGTTGGATGAAGAACCCACTCGCCGAGGCATTTTGGCCGATCTCACCTGCGATAGCGATGGGAAGATCGATCGCTTTATCGATTTGCGAGATGTCAAATCAGTGCTCGAACTTCATCCCCTCAAACAGGATGAACCCTACTATCTGGGAATGTTTTTGAGTGGCGCTTATCAAGAAATCATGGGATCGCTGCATAACTTATTCGGCGATACCAATGCAGTTCACATTCAACTAACACCAAAAGGCTACCAAATCGAACACGTTGTGAAAGGCGATACGATGTCGGAAGTCGTCAGTTACGTACAGTATGACGCCGAAGATTTGGTAGAAAATATGCGCCAACGCTGCGAACAAGCACTCGCAGAAAAACGCATCACCCTGCAAGAATCTCAGTTGTTACTGCAAAATTACGAGCGGAGTTTGGGAAGATATACTTATCTTTCTAATTAATTGGTAGTTGGTAGTTGGTAAAAATACAGCAGATTGCAGATAAATGAAGTACTTCAAAATTAGTTCATCAAGCTGTAATTTGCTGTACTGTAATTATTGAAATTTACTAACCAACTATCATCGCTAAAACAGCGTTGTAGCAAGATTAAGATTGTTGGCGAAGTCTGGGCAATTTGCGGAAATTCCCAGTAGCAAATAATTGACAGTAGGGTTTAGCATCGTCTGCCACTAAACCTTCCATCCTAGCCATCTGACTAGTAATGTCAGTGGTACGCCCGTTTTCTTCTACTCTGACTGCTTGCATAAAGTTAATGGTATATTGGCTGCAATTAATTTGCATTTTTTTATAATGTCTAAAAAATCTTGTAACATCCATCTGTTGTACCTCCCAAACATTATTAGTACGTCTAACTGAATTAATATCGATATAATGCTCGATCGCACCTAAGCCCATCTCTAAATTAAAGGTTCGCCAATAGCGCCAGTCAGGTTTTGCTTGAGTTTGACCGAACATAGGTGTCAGGGCAACCAGAATAATAGTAATGGCGATGGAAATGAGAACTCGGACAACCACTGTTGGTTCTACCGAATTTGCTTTTCTTGCCGCATTTTTCCGTTTTATACCCGTAACCATTCTTGTGTCCTCGTTTGAATTCGTTACATTTTCAACGCTACGATCTTAATAATAAGTTTTAGCCAAAATTAATTCCATTTACTGGCATTAATATTCCCTTATAAAGAAAACCTCCAGGGTGCTACTGCTTGGGAAGTTCAAAAAATAAAATAAGACGGCTCCCATCGAAAGTCGTCCTACGTCAAACAAACCTAATTGTTCCAAAACTGTCAATTCTTTAAAAAGAGTACACCCGTCCTGCTTCATCGATATAAACGGCTTTATCTGCTCTAAATTTCGAGTCAGATTGACGAATTCTCACCATTACTTTGTTTTGAGTGGGATCGGCGTTATAGTCGTACACCAATTCCTTGTCAGCATAAATATTGATGCTGGCGATATCTCGGATTTGAGTACCGCTGGGAATGGAGATTTGAGTAGTACTTCCAGGAGGTAAAGTTCGATCCGGATAGGGGCTAAGACTATATGACAGACGCAAACCTGACTCGTTTAAAAGCATTACTGTAGTCGGACGGTTGCGATTAACTTGTGCTTTCGGTTGCCAAAAGCCAGGTGCATAGCTATTGTTACCTCTATTAGGTTGGGATAAAACAACAGTGCTAGAAACTAAGGTGAGGCTGGTCAGCAAAACTGCTGCTGTGAAATTTTTCAGTTTCATCGTGATGTTTTTTGATTGGGTAGAAGCATTTTTAAGGCTAAAGGGGAAGCGGGTTTAACTTGAATGGTATATTTGGCAAATTATCCTGTTAAACCCGCTCTTTGCGATCGCGAGATTTTATTTCATTGTAGAGATTTCCCTGCAACTGCAAAAGTGAAAAATTTCTAATTTTTAAGCACCCTCGGTACCGAGCAGTTCGGCGATCGCTTGTCGTTCTATAGGTGGTTGGGATGGCGGTTCCTGACGCGCATCCGTAATCAACCAGTCTAGTGCAGCTGCTTGTACGTCAATGGTAGCGCCAGTTTTATCCACGCAATAGCGTCCGAACACTAGCTTATCTACCAAGCGTACACCCGGCCCGAGCCGAGAATATTCAAAAATAATGCTATTATCAACAGTTGCGCCCTTGCAGACCCAACAGTTAGGGCCGATCATCGTCGGGCCAATAATTTTTGCCCCATCTTCAATGCGAGTCATCGCACCAATGTAAACTGGGCCTTGAATTTCCACTTTATCCCAGTTTACAGCCACGTTCAGCCCTGTATAAACTCCGGGGGCAACTTCTTTGCCTGGGATAGAAACATTTTTGATTTCTCCCTGCAATACGCTGCGAATGGCGTGCCAATAGTCGGGTACTTTTCCAATATCTACCCATTGGAAATCCATCGTTACTCCATAAAAAGGAGCATCCATTTCTACTAATTTGGGGAATAATTGGCTACCAATGTCGTATTCAACACCAGAGGGTATGTAATCGAAAATTTCTGGTTCAAAAATGTAAATTCCGGTGTTGATGCAAGTACTCAGAGCTTCCTCAACTTTCGGCTTTTCTTGGAAAGCTTTAATTTTGCCATTGTCATCAGTCACGACTACGCCGTAGCTGGAAACTTCTTCTTTGGGAACGGCTTTCATGACTACGGTAGCCAGAGAGCCCTTTTCTCTGTGCCACTTAACTGCTTCTGTTAAATCTAGATCGATTAACGCATCTCCGCACAGCACCACAAAGGTATCGTCAAAGACAGGATTAAAATCTTGGATGCGTTTCATTCCACCAGCAGAACCGATCGCTTCACCTACTAGCTGACCTTCTACAATTCTGCCTTCAAAAGAATAACCGATTTGGACGCCAAACCTCTGCCCGTCGCGAAAATAATTTTCAATTTCATCTGCCAAATGGCTGACATTGACCATGATTTGGTCAAATCCGTGCTGGCGAAGCAATTCTACTAAGAATTCCATCACGGGTTTTTGCAGGATGGGAATTAGAGGCTTCGGAATCGTGTAAGTAATTGGACGGACGCGAGTACCTTTGCCAGCCGCCAGAATCATGGCTTTCATAAATATCTTTCTCTCAACCTTAGACCACTACAATTCGATCGGTTGATGCAGGAGTTAGAGCGTCTTTGGAAAGCCAGAGTTTTTACGCTTACACTGGCATCCAAACAAACTAGACGTTTCCCACAAACCTGCTGCCAACGATACGACAGTTTATAAACATTCTCCCAATTTACCCGGATTTACAGATAATTCGCGACATCCTTAAGTTGCTGTTACTTTTCAGAGCGTGCGAATTTTTAGGTCTTGATAAAATTCTTCTTGCACTAGCTCTACTTTGGATTGTGCGGATAATAGTAGCAATGCCCAGAAAATTCCTACCCGATCGTGTAGTTGCGCTTTTAATGAAGGATAATGACTCAAAGCTTCTGAAAGGGTCGAATTATCGCTCTCTATCTCAGGTGGTTGGGTATCTGTACTACCATTAGCAATATTTGGCTCTTTTGCTTCATTAGCTCTTCTATGCGCCCAGATTATCAGTAATTGCTCTAAATCTAGCCAATTTTCTGCTCCGGTTAACTGGGAATAATAAGTTAGCAAAAATTGTTCTAGTTCGCTAGCAATTTCTAGAGAGTTTTCTTGATGAACTAACTCTAAAGCCGCCCGCATGACTTGGGTGCGAGACTGCGAACGACTGGTGCTGGTACGGGTACGGGGTGATTTTTTTTCGATCGCAGCTGCTACTAACTGCAATTGTTCGATTAACTCTTGCAGGGTAACTCGTCGATAAGTAGGAGGTTGGGCGGATGGGCGTCGCCTTAGCTGTCGCTCCAAATTTCTGGGTAATCCAGTTTCGCTTTCCCAGTCTTCCCCATCCAACCATTCTTCTTCTGGTTGATTAGAGTCGCTATTTTCTTCTTCTGCATTCAACTGCTCTAAGGTGTTGGCTTTGAGTAGTACCAGCAGGGACGCATCGACAAAAGCTTGTCCGGATTGGGATAAGTCGGCAATACCTACTCCTGGCTGGATTTCCGTTAAAGCGATCAGTTCGCTCAAACAGCGATCGATTACTTCAATTACCTGTACGTCCCAAGGGTCGATTTCTCCCCGTTGGGCTAGATCGATTAATAACGCGATCGCATATGCGGCTGGGGTGTCCTTCGGATAAGCTTGTCCGTTCATTAATTAGGGGCAGGGGTAGGGGTGCAGGGGAAAAGGATGAAGGATGAAGGATGAAGTAAAAAATTTGCTGGAGCGTCAGGAGTATCCCACATCGGTGCGCCCCTCCATCCCACACCCTACTATTATCGAGCCAGTTTAACTTACCTTGCTTGAAGTTGCTTCTGTCAGTGGTTCAGAGGCAGGTGGTAGTTCGGCTTTTTTTTCGGTTGTTTCTACTTTATATTGTTCGAGGTCTTTTTCTAGTTGTTGGATTTTGCTATTTTTTTGGCGCAGTTCCCGGTTGAGTTTCCAAGCGTCAACCGATCGCGAAAACCTAGCCCAGACGCTAAAAAGCCACGCCAAAAAAGCTCCCAATCCCAATGTGCCGATCGTTTCTATGCACAAAGGTGCTTTTATGTCAATCCCATTAACAAGTTTAATCGTGACAGGTTCGGTGTTCTGCAAGCTGAATAAAACCAGCGCTAAACAAATTAAGAAAATCAAGAAAAAATTAAGCGGTCTTAGCATTGAAAATATTTCTCCCGTATCAAAGTGAGGAAAGAACCAATTACAAGCAAATTACATTGCTAATGCTTCTAAAACAAGAATAAGATCGTCACTCTCGGGGCTTCTAACCCGGAAATCCTTACCAAGAAACCCGATCTACCGCTCGAATTGTCCAAACTGTGGTCGCTCGCCGAATATTTTATGCCATGTGTAGTAAAAATTATGCTGCTTGTTAAGGAAAAGCGATCGAATATAAAGAGAAAATAAATATTAAGAAATTAAATATAGATAGCACTTTGTTGTACAAATCCGTGGATGACTTACTCTGGCTTGACCAAATTCAACCAGCCGCTCGCTCCGAAGTGGGCGAAAAAGCGTTTTACTTAAGCTTCTTGGTGCAGAGGGGTTATCCGGTAATCCCCGGTTTTACGATACCAGCACCGGCATTGCGGGAATTTTTGGAAGCGATCGATTGGATAGACCCGTTATTTGCCGATTTAGCAAACTCTTCCCTGCACCTGGATGTAAATAACCCCCGACAGTTGCAACTGGTAGCCAAAGCAATTCGGCAGGGAATTTTAAATGCGGCTTTACCTCCAAAGTGGCAAGCGATCGTTTCTGCTCTGCCATCATATTTAGAAGCACCGGCGCTAATCCTGCGCCCTTCTTTAGCCCTACCTAACGGCGTGAAAATTTCCGGACTCCTGCAAGCTCATATTTGTAATTGCACTAACGAGGCAATTACTGCCACCGTCAAGCGAGTTTGGGCAGAATTATTTAGAGCTAGAAGCTTGCTGTACTGGCGACGGAATAATATCGAACTACAGAACGTTAACTTGGCTATTTTAGTACAACCCCTCCTCAATTGTTCGGCTTCGGGCGTGTTGCACGCTAATTCAAATATATGGGAAGTACAAGCTACTCAAGGATTGGGAATTGCTTTAGTAAAAGGAGAAGTGTTGCCAGATTACTACCGAGTACAACCAGAAAGCGGTGAAGTTTTAACCCAAACTCTCGGTAACAAAACGTTAGTTTATAGTTTAGAGGAATTGCCAAGCGCCCAGCTAGTTGAAAATAAGTACGAAGAAATTCCTCTTCTAAAAACTTATCTGCTCGACGAAGAGCAACAAAAACACTATGCCCTGACAGAAGAACTCCTGAAAAAAATCATCGTGTTGACTCAACGGCTGGGAGCAGAATTAAGCGGTGAGTTTACATTAGAGTGGATCGTTTCAACGGAGGATTCTGATAGCTCGACAGCCCAAGTTTATATCACGCAAATTTTACTAGCTGAAGAAAAGGAAATATTAATAGAGCCAGAAGATAAAATCGAGCCGCTAAATTTACCTTCTGAGTCCTTAATCGTCTCACCCCCTACTATTTTGAGGGGAATTGGTGCTTCTGGCGGTAGGGCTTTAGCACCGGCAGAAACGATCGCTAATTTCAGCCATAACTATGAAACTATTCTGGCTAACAAAGTATTAGTAGTAAAAAGCATTACTCCCGATTGGCTGCCTTTAATCAAACAAGCCGTCGGCATAGTAGCCGAACAAGGTGGGATGACTTGTCATGCGGCTATTATTGCCAGAGAACTGGGAATTCCTTCTGTAGTTGGCGTTAAAAATGCTACTAATTTAATTGAGTCCGGACAACCGATATTGGTAGATGGCGATCGGGGTGAAATTTGTTTGCTAAACAAACAGCAAATCGGTTTTCCTGATAATATTAAAGGATTAGGACAAGAGACAATGGAAAGTGTCAGTACGGATCGCGAGGAAAGAAGTAGGACTGAGAACTCATCCGAGAGCGAATATCCTCAGTACAGAGAAGTAAATATTGCTTCTCAGCCGATTAGTTATCCCTTGCCGCAATTTCCGATCGCTACTCAACTAATGGTTAATTTAAGTCAGCCCAGTACGGTAGAACGGGCTGCTAGTTTACCAGTGGATGGGGTAGGATTATTGCGATCGGAACTGATGATGCTGGAAATTCTGGAAGGACAACACCCGAATAAGTGGTTATCTCAGGGAAAAAAGCAACGCTTAATAGAGCTAATCTCGGAAAACGTTTATCACTTTGCCAGTGCTTTTGCACCTCGTCCGATTTTTTATCGCTCTTTAGATTGGCGTTCTCATGAATTTCTATCTTTAGCATCGTTTTCCCCGATGGAAAATAATCCCATGCTAGGGATGCGAGGCACTTTCAGCTATATGCAAGACCCTAGTTTATTCGATGTAGAATTAGCGGCACTTGTGAGAGTTTACCAATTAGGCTACACCAACGTGCGGTTAATTTTACCCTTTGTTCGCACGGTAGAAGAGTTTTCTTTTTGCCAAAAACGAGTTGCAGATGTTGGTTTGTTGAACCATTCTGGTTTTCAACTTTGGATCGTGGCAGAAGTTCCTTCCGTACTGTTTTTGTTACCAGATTACGTGAAAGCTGGGGTAAGAGGAATCAGTATTGGCAGTAACGATCTCACTCAGTTGTTGTTAGGTGTCGATCGCGATCGCGCTGAAATGGCCACGGTGTTTGATGAACGACATCCGGCAGTGATGACGGCAATGTTCCAATTAATTCAAACTGCTAACAAAATCGGGATTCCTTGTGCTATTTGCGGTCAAGCACCAGTACAGCATCCCGAATTAATCGACTGTTTAGTAAGATGGGGAATTACTTCAATTTCTGTAAGCTTAGATGCAGTAGAGCGCACCTATAGTTACATTGCTCGTGCCGAACAGCGTTTACTTTTAGAAGCTGCCCGAAAAGAGATTAACAATTAAACAAGTAGTCAACCAACTAATATTAATTGTTAATCTTACTAATTACTGAGAAACTTGAGATTCATGATTAGCCGTTTCTTCATCAATATCGATAGATGTTTTTAGATTACTTTTGAGCATGATGCCTAAACTGACTTGTTTCATCAGCCAATACAAACCAGTAATCACTACAAAAGTAATTAAAGTAATTATGAAGGGGCGTTTCTCTGTTAAATCATCTACTATGCTGCCAGCAACATTATCCAATTCCGTCACTAAATCCCAGCTATTAAATCGGAGAAATCTACCTAAATAAATTCCAATTGCACTTAAGGCATGAATTCCTAACTCAACCGACGGAATTAATTTACCCCATCCTTGTTTTTGCAAGTATTGGCCTAAATTAATTAAAGATAGAACATAAGCTTCAAAACCTACAATGATGAACAATAAATACTGGGGGATCAGAACTAGGGTAATTATCCAGACTGAATAGCCTGTTTGAATATCTTCAATTAAGTGAATGATATCGGTTAAAACATAAGGAGCATTGGGCAAAAAAGCGATAAAAACTAAGAATCCCAGCCACCAGAAAAAAGAACGGGATTTGGAAGTGCGTAACAGCCACAGATCTAATACGATCAAAACTAAAGTAATTGCCCAAACTACATAATTGGTGATATTGTCGCGGATGAAACGAATTACATACTGAAAAATAAACGGTGCTTTTGGCAAGAAAGTAGCTAAAAGCACCAAAGGAATCCACCACCAGTAAGTACGCGATCGAGGGTTGCGAAATAGCCAAATACTCAAAGCAAACGGCAATAAGGCTAAGAAGGAATTCCAAGCCATCCAGCCGCTATTTTTGACGATAAGTTCCCAAACTAAGGAAATTGAATTTGTTTGATTTGATATCATAAATACCTCTTTATGAAGTGTGAAGGATGAAGGATAAAGGCTGAAGGGTTAAATTTCACCATTGTCTGTTGGTTCTCCATCTCCTTGTCAGCCTAAACCTGCTTTTTTAAATGGGTAGCAGCTTACCTACTACCCACTAACCACTACCCACTACATCTAGACTAAACACTTTGTCGGAGAGGAATTTCGATTTGTAACTCAGTGCCTTTTCCTGGTTCTGACAGACATTTTAGCTGGCCTCTATGATGTTCGACAATAATTTGGTAGCTAATGGAAAGTCCTAATCCCGTACCTCTTCCAACTGGCTTGGTAGTAAAAAAAGGATCGAAAATGCGAGCTTTGATATCCTTGCTCATTCCCATACCAGTATCGCTGATTTTAATTAGCACTCTCTCAGATTTCAGCATTTGAGTTTGGATGGTAATTACCCCTGATTGCTTTTTTGATTCTGGTACAGCTTCAATTGCATCGATCGCATTAACTAATAGATTCATAAATACTTGATTTAACTCTCCAGGGTAACATTCTATTAGGGGTAAATTTTCATATAATTTGACTATGTTAATACTACTATTGCCTTGAAAACCTTTCAGACGCTGTTGTAAAAGTAATAACGTACTTTCAATGCCGTCATGAATGTCTACTGGTTTCATTTGTGCTTCGTCAAGGCGAGAAAAATTGCGTAAAGATAAAACAATTTGCCGGATGCGATCGGCCCCTGCCTGCATGGAAGTTAAAATTTTTGGAAGGTCAATTTTGATGAATTCTAAATCAATATCTTCGATGTAATCTTCGATTCGATCGCTATTGTTTTGATATTCTTCTTGGTATAATTCGATTAAATCAAACAAAGCTTTGCTATATTCGCGGGTATGGCTGAGATTACCATAAATAAAGTTAACGGGATTGTTTATTTCATGAGCGATCCCAGCTACTAAGTTTCCTAAAGAAGACATTTTTTCAGATTGAATTAGCTGCTGTTGTGTTTCCTGGAGTGTTTTCAGGGAAGCGGCTAATTCTTGATTTTTGATCTGTAATTCTTCGGTTCTTTCCCGTACTTTTATATCTAAGTTATGGGCTAGCTCCATTAATCTGGATTCCGATTCTACCAATGCTTGTTCTACTCGTTTTTGTTTGGTAATGTCTTGCACCGTTCCGGTAATGTTAATCGCTTTCCCAGCTTGATTTCGGATGATTTCTGCTTGTTCGCGCACGATTCTTTCTTCCCCATCCGGACGAATGATGCGATAGTTAATCGCGTAACATTTTTGGTATTTTAAAGCTTCTTGGATAGACTGTTTAACCGAATAAAAATCTTCTGGATGCACTATTTTAAAAAAAGATTGTTGGTTGGGCGTAAATGCTTGGGGAGCGTATCCTAAAATCCGATAAAATTCGTCAGACCAAGATAATTGTTGTTTGATTAAATCAAAGTTCCAACTGCCTAAATGGGCGATCCGCTGTGCTTCTGATAGACTGGCTTGGCTGGATCGCAAAGATTCTTCTACTTGTTGGCGTTCTGCAACAGAGGCGGCTAAAAGTAGGGCAGTGACGCTAATAACTAGGATGAAAACTTGCAGATAAAGAATCGCGTTAGTTGGATTACTATTATGGTGTAAAAAAGGGCCAATGCCTTGTGCGGCTCCCCAAAAAGCAATTCCAGATACGATGAAAAT
>CAZJJR010000064.1:22849-25267 GCA_964546365.1 uncultured bacterium
AATCGAAAGGCGATCCAAATGATTAGCGGTAAAGGTAAATATTCGAGGGGATAATTTGCGATCGCAGTTCCTTTAAGGGATGTAAATACTACCCAACTCACGATCGTCAATAAAATCAGTAATATTCCTCCATCTACGTACCTTTGTGGTTGCTGGCGAATCTCAGACCAATAGGAACGTGCGGTCTGATTTTGGCTACACCAAATCAATAATAGTGGCATGACGATCAAAACACCCATGCCATCTCCTACCCACCAATTCCACCAAGCTGTACCAAAATTACTCCAAGGCTGAATTTGACTGTAACAAAGTAGAGATACGCCTAGAGTAGGGCCGATCGTAGTTGACAAAATTGCCGAGACAGTAACTAATTTCAGGACATCTTGAGGATGTTCTAAATATGGTTTGACGCCCCAGCGCCGCAGCAGCATCACACCGACGATCGCTTGCAAGCTTGCGATCGCACCCATACCTATTGCTACTTTGGTTGGAAAACCGATCGATAAAGAAATTAAGAAATCCCCCAGCATTACACCGGGAAACATTCGCAGTCCGAAAAGAAAAAGTACAGCTTGACTAATTCCGGCTGGCGGATAAAGCAGCGTTACCTGCGGTATTATACTGGGCATCAATAATGCCAATTTTCCTGTCATACCGTAGATCGTCGCCAGTGTTACAACCGTGACTGAGTACCGCCAAAAGTTTATTGGCATTTTCCCGATCCTGGGCAGTTTGAGAGAAAAGATGCACATTGACAAAATAAATGTGGCTATAGGCTAGAAGCTGGAAGCTAAGGGAGCTATCTATATCTATCTTTCCCAATACTCCCTGCTCTGATTCGGTGTCCATTAAGAAAATTATCGGTAAGTTCCAGATTGAGAGCAGTGATTTTCATCAGACTCTCCGGTTAATTTAAGTAAACTGAATTCTTGTTTCTGTTTTGCAAATGCACGACTGGTAGAGTGGCAGATGCGATCGTTCTTTAGCGAAACCGAATCGGAATCATCATCTGGAAAGTAGTCCCTTCACCTAATTGAGAAATGCACTCAAGCTTTCCTCGATGTTTTTCCACGATAATTTGATAACTAACAGACAATCCCAAGCCAGTACCTTTGCCCACATCTTTAGTCGTAAAGAACGGATCGAAAATACGTCTTCTTACCTCCGCAGTCATGCCAATTCCATTATCGTAAATTTCGATCGTTACCATTTCTTGGTCGAGCAAGCCAGTGGAAATTTTAATTATTCCCGGCTCGGCTTTTTGTCTTTCACAAGAGATTTCTTCGTGCTTTTGCTCGATCGCATCAATTGCATTATTAATAATATTGATAAATACCTGATTTAATTGACCGGCATAGCAATCCACTAATGGTAATTTAGCAAAGTCTTTAATTACTTCGATTGCTGGAAAATTTTCCTGTCCTTTCAGCCGATTTTGTAAAATCAATAAAGTACTTTCAATTCCTTCATGAATATCGACGGGCTTGGTTTCCGATTCATCCAGTCGCGAGAAATTTCGCAAGGATATTACTATATTGCGGATGCGTTCTGTTCCCCCTCTCATCGAAGAAATTATTTTGACAAGATCCTCTTTTAAAAATGGTAAATCTATTTCTGCAATTAATTCCTTGATTTCCCGATCGCGATCGGGACTTTCTCCTTGGTAAATATCAATTAAATTCAATAATTGCTGGGTATATTCATTAACATAATTTAAATTAGCATGAATAAAGTTAACTGGATTGTTAATTTCATGGGCAATGCCCGCCACTAATTGCCCCAGACTAGACATTTTTTCGGCTTGAATTAATTGTTGTTGCGTTTGTTGTAAATGCCGAAAAGATGTGGCCAATTCTTGATTTTTCTGTTCTAACTCAGAGGTTCTTTCTTGAACTTTTAACTCAAGAGTTTGGGCGAGTTCGCGAAATCGGTTTTCTGATTGACTGCGTTCGTTGACAGTCGCTGCCAATAGCAAACCCGTCAGTGCTTCAATACCGATGAAAGCTTGTAAATAGAGAATATTGTTGTTGATATTATCATGATTTTGTTGTAAAAAGGGACTTTGACTGTGGGCGATTCCCCAAAGTCCAATACAAGAAATCAAAAAATTTGCGAGGGTAGTTCCTGGTTGTCCGAATCGAAAGGCCGCCCAAATCAAAAAAGGAAATGGCAAGTATTCCAAGGGATAATTAGCAATGTCATTGCTAATTTCCAACCCAAAGATTATCCAATTAGCAACTAGCAATAAGCATAACCAAAAAAAGAATTCAATGGTTTTTGAGGGATATTTTTTAAATTTTATATAATTAAGTAACTTTTTTATGGGTGATGTTTGAGGATGATTATTCCGCTCAAAAATTGCCGTACTCCATACTAATAAAAATGGTGTGATGATTAAGATTGCGATCGCATCTCCCA
>CAZJJR010000065.1:0-668 GCA_964546365.1 uncultured bacterium
ATTAGATTAGAAGTAAAAATCTTTCGATATTAACTAATCGAAGTGGCAGGATATAAAAACCCGGTTTCTTGAAGAAACCGGGTTTTTAAGTAGGTGCTGATTTTTGGTAAATTAGCGATCGCGTTTACACCCACCTTGCTACAACTACCCGCACTGTCCCATCTGCCAAGGTTTCTTCTTCCTCTACGTTAAAACCTTGCTCTTTGACAGTCGTCATCAAGGTTTTGTGAGCGTACTTTTGGTTAATCGCGTTAATAAACTGCTGCCGATCGATTCTCGCGCCCCAAAAATCGGCTACTAATTCATAATTTTCCCCGTTGCGGCGAAAACCCAGATCGTAGCCATTTCGCTGTCTAATCACGTATTCAGCTTCCGTGCGATCGCCTTCATATCCCCGCACGTATGTATTACACTCTACTTCATATCCCAATTCTTTTAAAGTTTCATGTAAAATCTCTCCATTTTTGATTTCAACTTTGATAGTGCTAAAGTGAGACATCGAACTTTCTCCTTTGGTTTAAGTGAAAAACTCCGTAGTCTCCGAGTCAGTATTCTGAATGGAATTAAACCCCGACTTGAGGATTAATCAAACAGTTTAAAACCCCTACGATCGTATTCTGAATTCTGACTTGGAGACTCCTGAATTCTTTTTTTTTTTTCTACACCCA
>CAZJJR010000065.1:743-25176 GCA_964546365.1 uncultured bacterium
CCATTAGTAGGTGATAACCATAACGCTGAGTTAGTTGGTTTATCCAGTGCTGAGAATAATTGTAAGCGCGATCGTAAGAAGAGATCACTGCTTCGTAAGTACCATCTTCCTGCTTCTTAAAGCCAATGTCGTTACTTGCAGCACCTAAATATTGGCGGCGAATAATTACCTCTGCGGTTTCCGGACGCAAATCACCTTGAAAACCGTAAAGTCCCTGCGCTTCTTCGCGAACTTCAATTTTATCTTGAAATCCCAAATCTTCTAATGCTTTAACCAGCGCTTTTACATCGCGGATTTCGGTTTTAATGGCAGTAAAATGTGACATTCTTAAATCTCCTTTATAGAAATTTTCAACAGTTTGATATTTCGATAATTACAAATCAATCCACTTCTAATGGGCCAATATCCTTCGGGATGCTAAATTGTTTCAACTCCTCCATTAAACGAGTATCGTTAGATGCCGTTCTCGCCCCAGCTTCCGCCGCCCACAGCTTTAATTCATCGATTTGGTGACGCGCGATCGCAGCCAGCGGAACCGTATCTTCAATAGCGCGTAAAATATCCAAAGTGGCAAAATCTTTTTTATCACCAAATGCCCGATACATGGCATCGATAATTACTTGCTCGATTTCCGCACCGCTGAAATTTTTAGAACTTCTCGCCAACAGCGTCAAATCAAAATCCCGCATCCGACTAGGACGCAACTTTTGCAAATGTACCTTAAAAATTTCCTGCCTTTCCAATTCAGTTGGCAAATTCAAAAAGAAAATTTCATCAAATCTCCCCTTTCGCAACAATTCCGCAGGTAAAATTCGCACGTTATTAGCAGTTGCCACGATAAAAACCGGAGTAGTTTTTTCCTGCATCCAAGTAATTAAACTGCCAAACACCCGGCGAGAAGTACCCGAATCGCCATCCACGCCACCGGATATATTGCCAAATGCTTTATCAATTTCATCGATCCATAAAACACAAGGAGCAATTGCCTCCGATATTTTAATCATCTGGCGCACCCGGCTTTCACTTTCTCCCACAATTCCCCCAAACAATCGCCCGGTATCTAAACGCAACAAAGGTAAGCGCCATTCATGAGCAATTGTTTTCGCGGAAAGAGATTTACCCGTACCTTGAATACCAACCAGTAATACCCCTTTCGGATTAGGAATTCCGTATTTTCTAGCTTCTTCCGTGAAAGTATCTTTCCGCATCCGCACCCACTGCTTGAGATTTTCCAATCCCCCAACCGTTTTTAAAGATTCGGTAGTTTTGAAAAATTCTAAAATTTCCGTTTGGCGAATCGCTTGTTTTTTCTCCTCCAATACAGCATCGATCGCAGTGTCATCTACTTTTTGTTTATCTCCCACTAAAGCTTTTGCTAATACCCGGTTAATTCTCGCTCTACTCAAACCCTGACAAGCTTTAATTAGCTGCTCTTTTGCTAAACCGCTAACATTTAATTTTTCCGGTTGTACCGTATTAGTAATTATGTAATCAATTTCCTGCACGTCTGGCAGCGGAAAATCGATCACCGTAGTTTCTTCTCTTAATTCAGCAGGTAATTCTAGAGTGTGAGAAATCAAAATTAAAGTTTGGCGGGAACGTTTTAAAGATACCGTGAGATTTCGCAGTTCTCGCACCACTGCCGAATGTTTATCGCTGTAGGGATAGTGCATTTTTAAATAAGGATGCAAATCCCGCAGCACGAAAATAGTAGTATCCGGCTGCTCGATCGACTTCGCAATTCTCGCTAAAGCAGGCATAATAGAACCCTTATCCGCCCCATTATCATGCCAGCCTCGCACGATATCCCAACTCAATAATTTACGCTGATTTTGCTGTTGAACTAGCTGCTGCAATACTTCATCAACAGGTTCTTCTTCAGCAGTCACGATGTACAGCAGCGGGTAACGCGCCCGAATCATTAAATCCAGTTGTTGCACTAATGCTGCATGAGGAGTATTTTTACCGCCTAAAACGGCAGAAAATTCTCCTAGTTGCTGCGGATTTTTACTCATTTTTCCTCCCGACGCCGATTCACCCCGCACGCTGCTTATCTATAATACAATTATACATCATATTGTAGTATGCACGAGCTTAGTTAAGCAGATAAGGGTACTTTTATAACTTTATTGTAATTTGCTTAGCACTGGGGAAAGGGGAAAGGGTAAGGGAGAGAAGGAAAAAAAGGGGGAAGGAGCAAAGATTTATCGCGGTGTTCAAGCAAATAGGTGTAGGTAACAGCGCCATTTATTAACTAATAAAAAATCTCAAATCATTTCAGTGGATAGTAAAGTAAAAAATTGTTCCTACGCCTACCTGAGATTCCAACCAGATCCGCCCTCCATGACGTTCGACAATTTTTTTACAAATAGTCATGCCAATACCAGTACCGGGATATTCTTTATAACTATGGAGGCGTTGGAAGATTTGAAAAATTCGGTCAAAATCATGAGACTCCATACCAATCCCATTATCACGTATTGCAAATAGCCATTCAGACTTATCTTTTTGATTTGCGGAAATAAATATTTCGGGTGTAACTTCCGGACGCCGGAACTTAATTGCATTGCTAATTAAATTTTGAAATAACTGCATTAATTGAGTGCGATCGCCCATTACTTTCGGCAATTCCGAATGGGTAATACAAGCATGACTGGCGGAGATATCTTCCTCCAAATTAGCTAGCGCTTCTTCTAGCACGCTCAAGCAGTCAACTAACTCAAATGCTTCAGCATGAGTTCCTACCTTGGAATATTCTAGTAAGTCGTCAATTAACCGTTTCATCCGCCATGCGGAATGGATAATTTGCTCGATGTATCGTTTACCTTCTATATCTAATTGTTGTTCGTATTTCCAGTTTAAACCTTGGGCATAACCTAGAATTGCTTGGAGAGGTGATTTCAGATCGTGGGAAGCAGTATAAGCAAATTGTTCCAATTCGGCATTCGATTTTTTCAATTCTTCATTTAACTTTTCTAACTGGGCATTTTTTTCAGCTAATTTATAGTGCAAGTGGCGAATAGTTAATTGATTGGTGACGCGAGCGACCACTTCTTCAATTTGAAATGGCTTAGTGATGTAGTCTACCCCACCCACCTTAAAAGCTTCAATTTTGTTACCCACATCTTCGAGCGCACTAATAAAAATTACGGGGATATCCCGAGTTTTTTCATCTGCCTTTAAATATTTGCAAACCTGATAACCATCTAGATTGGGCATCATGATATCCAGTAAAATCAAATCTGGTAATATTTTTTTACAGGCGGTAATAGCCGTTTGACCATCGGAAGATTTCCGAACATCGTAACCGTGATTTGTTAATATTTGCGATAAAACGCGGAGGTTCTCTGGCTTATCATCTACTAATAAAATAATACTTTTTCCTCGTTCATTTGAAATCAATTCCATATTTTTATATCAAAAAGCCGTAATTGAGATTTTGGGATGAGCGATCGAGCACTGTCAAATATACTATTTTGGTAGGGTAGTAAGGAAAAGGAGAAAACGGGATTTTAATTACTTAATATCTGTTGACGCAATTTCCTTGATTTTTATCTTCCTACTTATCAAATAATCTGCAAATCATTTATAAATTGTTTGGCACTAGACTTGAGTTAATTTAATAATTACGCCAAACTGGAAGTTATCAACTAAATGGGTGAGAGTTTTAGCTAAATCAGCTTTTTCAGCGGGAATTTGCTGAATTAATTCCAAAACCATATCATCGCTGCAAGTAGTAGCAGCATTATACATCTCCAATCGCCACTCCTGTGGCATATCAGATAATAAAATTAACAAATCTGCTTCTGATACTGTTGTCTCTATCTTTTTAGATTCCTCTATTATCTGTTCGGTTTCTGATTGGTATTCATATTTAACCCCTAAAAAAAAGCGAAATTTTTCTAATAAAAATTCAGCCTGAAACGGTTTGCGAATGAAATCATCGCAACCCACTGCTAAAAATTCTTTTTTTTGTTCCTCGAAAGCACTGGCAGTCAAAGCAATAATCACGGTGCGATGGTGGAGCGCACAGAAGATTTTTCCCTGCTGTCGCCGATGATTTTCTATAGCTCTGATTTGCTTAGTTGCTTCGTAACCGTTCATTACAGGCATTCGCATATCCATGACAATTAAATGGGGTTGCCAATTTTCCCAAATTTTGACGGCTTCTTGACCGTTTTCGGCTTCTCCGATCGAAAAGCCAATAGATGATAATAAGGTAGTTAGTAAAAGACGACTTTCTAAAACATCGTCAACAATTAAAATTCTATATTCTGGCTGATTTCGCGCTAAACGAATAATTTGGCGTTGGGGTTGCTCTGGCGGGATTTCGATCGGATCGGTTAAGCTAATTTGAATGTCGAAAGCAAATAAACTTCCTTGACCCGGTTGACTGGTAACGGTAATATCTCCACCCATTAATTGCACGTATTTTTTGCTAATTGGTAGACCTAAACCAGTTCCTTGCTCAGTTTTTCTACCTAATAAAGTTTGGCCGAATTCTTCAAATAATAGGTGAATTTCGGCGGGATTAATACCCGGCCCAGTGTCTTCAATTTCAAAGTGAAGTTTCAGTTTTTTTTCTTCATCAGTGGTTAATTTTTCTTTAGGATCTACGACTAATGATGTTCGCAAGGTTACTAGTCCTTGTTCGGTAAATTTAATCGCATTTCCCAGCAAATTCAGCAATACTTGACGTAATTTTCCTTCGTCAGTTTTGACATAATAAGGTAGGTTTGAACCATATTCAAAGATTAAGTTCAATCCTTTATTGGCAGCTTTTAATTGCAACATTTTTTCTAAATTATCCAGCATTTGAGTTAAGTTAAAGCTGCTTTCATTGAAGGTGGTTCGACCTGCTTCGATTTTAGAAAGTTCTAAAATATCATCGATCAGGGTTAATAAATGTTCGCCGGCGCGATTGATAATTGACAAGTTTTTTTGATGTTTGTCACTGAGGGAGTTATCGCGGCTCATCATTTGGCTAAAGCCGAGAATGGCATTGAGGGGTGTTCGCAATTCGTGGCTCATGGAAGCGAGAAATTCGCTTTTAGCGCGGTTGGCTGCGTCGGCGGCTAGGACTGCTTTTTGTAGTGCTTCTGATTGCTGTTGGGTTTGGGCAAGTAATTCCGCTTGTTGAAGGGCTATTCCTAATTGATGGCCAATATGCAGCACGATGGAAATTTCTGCTTCTTTCCATTGGCGAAAGGTTTTATTTTGATAAGTTGCCAGTAATCCCCAAAGTTGGTTATTGCAGAATATGGGAACGATGATGTAGGCTTTGGCTTGCAGTTGTTCTAAAAGTTCGATGTAGCAATTAGCGAAGTTTGCTTGGTAGATATCGGAAACGGCTAGGTAATGAATGCCTTGATTGTAGATGCCTCCTCTGGTTTGTTGCAAGTAGGTATCTTGCAAGAAAATTTTCGGATTGCTCAGGCTTTTGAGGGCGCAATTACCATTAGTAATGGGACGATTGGTGAGGATTGGTTGGCAGCATTGCAACAAGGAATTCCACTGATGGGAGACCGATTCGGCAACTATTTTGCCGTTCCAGTCCGGCTCGAATTGATAAACTAAAACCCGATCGCATTTTAGCGCTTGACGCAGTTCAAAAGTAGTCGTATCGAAAATGGTTTGAATATCCAAGCTTTGGCGCATTTTTTGAATAACCGTGGATAGTGCTTTTTCTCGTTCTGCACTTTCCCGCAAGGCTTCTTCTACTTGTTTGCGTTGGGTAATATCGGTGAGAGTACCGATCGCTCTGTAGGGTCTGCCGGCTTCGTCCCAGAAACATTTCCCTTTTGCTTCCACCCACAGCCAGCGGCCATCTTTGTGTTTCATGCGGTGGATATTTTGGTAAACTGCTGTTTTACCATCAAGATGCTCTTGCAAGTCTGCTAGTAAGGCTGATAAATCTTCCGGGTGTACCCGCTCTGGCCAAGTGCTAAAATTTTGTGGCAGTTCTCCTTCTCGGTAGCCTAAAATTTGCATCCAAACTGGGGAGTAATAAACGCGATCGGTTTTTACGTTCCAATCCCATATGCCGTCATTCGTCCCGGATACCGCTAGGTTGAAGCGTTCTTCGCTGATTTTGAGTGCTTGTTCGGCGGCTTTGCGATCGCTAATGTCACGGGCTACCCAAGCTACCGTATCTTCTGAGGTGGGGGAAATGCTCGCCGCAAACCAAAGTAGTCGATCGCCAACCATCAAACTATACTCGTAATTCACCACTTGCTGCTTTTCTAGAGCTTCCTTAACGTTGTGACAAAATTTCTCCCGGTCTTCACTAAAAAACTGTTTAACCGTTTCTCCCACGATGTCAATATCGAATGAATACAATCTTTCTTGATTAGTGGGCGCGACTTTAATCGTATTTCCCTGCCGATCGACCATCAATATAATATCAGCCATCGCTTCAAAAAATCCGCGCATTTCTGCTTGAGAAGACCGCAACTTTTCTTCCATTAATTGCCGTTCTCGAATCTCTTCTTTTAACCGATCGTTTTGGGCTTTTAGTTGTTTTTGCAGTCTGGAAATATTTAATTGATTTTCAATTCTGGCAATCGTTTCTTCGATTTGAAAAGGCTTGGTAATATAGTCAACTCCCCCCACTGAAAAAGCTTTCACTTTATCAAAAGTTTCATGAAGAGCGCTTAAAAAAACGATCGGAATATTACGGCTTTTTTCATCTAATTTCAGTTGAGCGCAAACTTCATAGCCGTCTGGCGGTGGCATCATGATGTCGAGTAAAATCAAATCCGGAGGCTCTGCCCGGACTGCTGCCAAAGCCAGTTTGCTATCGCGAACCGGGCGAACTATATATCCTCGTGCGCTCAAAACTTCTGTCAACAAGCGCAAATTATTCGGCTCATCATCAATTACTAAAATACTACCTAACGTTTTCATTTTAAACACTCATTGTTAATTTTTATATTTTTTTGTATTAAAATCTTTGTAAAAATCAATTGCTTTTAAAATATTACCATAATCGAAATTCAACACTAACTCCTTAAGCGCTTTAGCCAATTGACGGTTGACTTCGTTGATTTCATCGATCGCCTGATGAATTTGTTCCCAATTAGCTCGGATGGTAGCCTGTTCTAATCGTTCGACTAAATCGGCTGTTAAAGCCGTCAAATCTAAATCGTTTGCCATATCGGGCGATTCGCTATCTACTGCGACAGTTTCATATAAATAGCTTACTCCTAAATTTTTATGCAGGCTATGAAAAATTTCCGATATTAAAAATGGTTTGTGCAGGAAATCATCGCAACCAATCGCTAAAATGAATTTTTTCTCCTCTTCCAATAAACTCGCACTTACCGCCACAATTTTAGTTTGATTTTCCCTTAAGAATAGATTAGTAGCTTCTGCCATATCATTGCGTTCTTTGTCACTATTTTCATCAGCCAATGTTAAAAATTTTTGCTCCCTATCTCTAATCTGTTGAGTAACTTCAATCCCGCTCAATCCAGGCATTTGAATATCGATAAAAACCAGATGCGGTTGCCAACTTTCCCATAACTTTAATGCTGTTATGCCATCACTAGCGGCTTGAATTTCAAATCCAAGGGGAGAAAGCAATTGAATCAGTAATTGACGGTTATCCCATCGATCGTCTGCAATCAAAATTTTGTAATTAGGTCGATCGGGTGCGAGGGCTAAAGGTACCTTATTTGGCTGATTAATAATTTCGAGGTCGAATGGCTCAACCAAGCTAACCCGAATCTCGAACCGGAAAATGCTGCCTACTCCGACTTGGCTTTGCACGGTAATTTCACCGCCCATCAGCCGGACGAATTTGCGAGAGATCGACAAGCCCAATCCCGTTCCTTCTTGAGATTGCTTACCAGTTCTAGTTTGTAAGAACGGTTCAAAAATGCGCTCCAATTCATCTTCAACAATGCCAGACCCGGTATCTCTCACTTCGCAGTTCAAAATGAGGTTTTGGCTGTTTGTTCTATTCAGCGTAACCATCATCGAAACGCTGCCAACTTCGGTAAATTTAATTGCATTACCGAGCAAGTTAATCAGAACTTGACGCAGTTTAATTTCATCAGTTCGCACGTATTCGGGAACGGCATTATCTCGTTGAAAAATTAACTGCAAACCTTTTTCTTTAGCCTTCAAACCGAACATCCTTTCTAGATCTTCTAGTAAGCGATATAAGTTAAAGTTTTGTTCGTTGAGAGAAACTCGCCCCGCTTCAATTTTCGCCATGTCTAGCACGTCATCGATCGAAGTGAGCAAGTGTCTCCCGCTGTGGTTAATAATAGTAATATTGTTGCGGTGTTCCTCCGGAAGGGTCGGACTTTGGCCGATCAGCTGAGCAAATCCGAGAATGGCATTGAGGGGAGTCCGCAACTCGTGACTCATGTTGGCTAGAAAAGCACTTTTCGCACGGTTGGCGGCTTCGGCGGCTTCTTTGGCTTGGGAGAGTTCTGCTTCTATTTTTTTGCGATCGGTAATATCCACCGACATCCCGATCAAGCTAGTACAGTTGCCAGCAGCATCGATTAACGCGATCGCATTTACCTGCACCCAGCGCCATACCAGGTTTTGTCCCGGCGCGGCAATTCGGTGTTCGATTTTAAACCCCGTCTTTTCAGTAATCGCCTCTAAATTAGCACGGTGCAACTTTTCTCGATCGTCGGGATGAACCAGTTCTAACGCTTTGTGATAGGGCATTCTGGGCGCTATTTGCTCGGTAGTGGTGGTGAAAATGAGTTCGTCAGTTTGAAGATTGCGTTCCCAGGCGATCGCGTTCGATACTTCCATCGCCAATCTCAATCGAGCTTCTCTTTCTTGAATGATTGCTTCGGCGCGTTTGCGATCGCTAATATCGATGCTGACACCGATCGTCATCCAGGCATTTAAAGACGGGTCGTACCGAACGGTATAAGTACTCGAAAGCCAGCGCAAGCTGCCATCTTGATGATAAAAGCGGTAGTCGCAGGCTCCCGCACCTTGAGAAAAAATGTTATCGAGTGCTTCTGCGATCGTATTGCGATCTTCTGGGTAAACTCGCGACATCCACAGACCTTTATTTGCCATCAGTTCTGCTTGCGCGTAACCAAATACGATTTCGCAGCCTTTAGAGCAAAATTCGTATTCAAAATCTTGGTTGGCAAACAATCGATAACTAATAATTCCCGCATTTACGCTATTAAAAATATCGGTCAGTTTAGCTTCTGAAGCTTGCAAAGCTCGTTCTAATCGATTTCGTTCCGTCACATCTTGCGTCAGAGAAAGAATCGATACCAAATTCCCCGATTCATCCACCAGCGCCGAGTTATACCATTCGCACTCGATCGTCGTGCCATCTTTGCGATAATTACGATTACTACCAACGGTTTGATTTCCCTTAACTAAATGTCGTGCTTTCACCTTAACGATTTCCAGGTCTTCTTCAAAAATAAATTGCCAATCGTACATCGTCTTACCTAAAACTTCTTCAGCAGTCCAGCCAAAGATCGCCTCTGCTTGTTTCGACCAATGCCGCACTCTAAATTCAGAATCCCAAACGATTGTAGAGAGGGGCGTATTTTCGATATGAAAACTCAGTTGTTGCAGCGTTTGCTGTAATCTCTTTTCGGTTTGCTTGCGATCGGTAATATCGCGACAAATACAAAAATTAACTTCTTCTCCATCTAAACTGACCTGATTAGCACTAATTTCTACATCGTAAATCGAACCATCTTTCCGACGATGACGGGTTTCAAAGGTGTTAACGCACAAATTATTTTCAGCAATTTTCTGCTCGATTTCTTCTGCCGTCCAACCTGCATCCCAATCCACCAAATTTAAAGTTAATGTTTCTTCTATGGTGTAGCCCAACATTCTGGCAAAACTGGCATTGGTTTCTAAGACGTTACCGCGCGAATCGAGAATAACAATCCCATCAACGGAACTCTCTAACAGCGTTTTACTGCGAATCATTTCCCGTGCTAGCGCTTCTTCTATCTGTTTGCGCTCGGTAATATCTTTGAGCAATCCAATTACGCAATCTCGATCGTTTAGTTTACTGACTGTTGCTGACATTAAAACTGTTATTTTTTTACCAGAACTAGTGCAAATCACGACTTCAAAATTTTCTAGCTTACCCTCATTGGTAAGCATTTGGTGGAAGCGATATAAGTCTTCGATGTTATCCCAAAGCTTTAGATCGACGCAGCTTTTGCCAATAATTTCTTCATAAGGATATTCCAATAATTTTACAAAGTTATCGTTGACGTTTAAACAGCGTCCTTCTGATAAATTAGAGATCCATAAAGGATCGGGACTGACTTGAAAAATAGTGGAAAATTTGTGTTCCGATTCCCGCAGGGCTGCTTCGACCAGTTTGCGATCGGTAATCTCGGTTGCCGTTCCCAACATTTGTGCAGGCTGACCGCTAGCCGTTCTGGTTAAAATGCGATCGCGACTGTAAAGCCAATGCCACTTTCCTTCTTTATCCCGCATCCGATATTCTACTTCTATCCATTCGCGATCGGATTGCAACATTAAGCCAGCATGAACTTCGATCACTCTTGGCAAATCCTCTGGATGTATCAAGATAGGAAATAGATTGCTACCCATCGCTTGAATTTCTTCTGGAGAATAGCCTAATAATCTTTCAATTTGAGAATTGATATAAACATTCCGCTGTTCGATCAGATCGAAAATATACAAAACTGCCGATGTAGATTCCGTGACTTGTTCGATAAAGCGCTTGCTTTCGAGCAACTCAGCTTCGGCGATTTTGCGATCGGTAATATCGACCACAACCACTCCCACTCCATCGGGAGAATTATCACCACCAAAAATCGGAAAGTGAGAAACCAACCAGTAATGCTGAACTCCCTCTTGATAAGGAACCTCGCCGCTAATTTCGCGATTCAAAATTGGTTGACCTGTTGCTAGTACTTCCTGATATAAAGGTTCTATTCGATCGGCTAATTTGGGGATGGCTTCCCGAAGGGTTTCCCCGATTTCTTCTTCTGCTGTGGTGAAACCATCTGTTTGGGCGAGTACTTGATTAACTTTTACGAACCGCAATTGCCGATCGACAATAGCCATTCCCACTGGTGCGGAACTGAAGAAAGCATTAATTTGAGATTCGCTGCGCTGTAATGCTTCGGTTCGTTCTTTGATTTGCTCTTCTAAAGTGCGGTTATAATTAATTAAAACCCGTGCCATGCGGTTAAAAGCGTCGGTTAATTCGCCTACTTCTTTAGCACCTTCTAATGAAATATTTCCGGCAAATTGTCCTTCCGCTAATTTTTGGGCAGCCGTATTTAAATTTAAAATTGGTTTGGCGATCGACCGAGCTATGAGGAAACCAATTACGGTGGCAACCAGTAAAGTAAAAATAGACAACAGAATAGTCAGGCGAGTATTTTCATTAATTCGGCTCATCAAATCCGATGCTGGAATGGCAACCACAATTAACCAATCCAAACCATATTTATCTTGATAGGGAACAACCCTCACAAATAAGTTATTTCCTTGACTAATTACCCTGAATATTTGGGGACTGGATATATTTTGGAAATTGCTAAACTGCTTCTTGATTTGTCCGGCAATTTCTCGCGTTTTGATATCCTGACTTTTGAAGATCGATAATGGAGTAGGGCGACCATTTGCCTGCTCGATATAAAGCTTTTCTATGTTGGAAGTAGCTACTAAATTGCCAGTACGATCGATAATTAAAGCCTGTCCCGATCGAGAAAAGTCTAGCTTATTAAGAAATGTACCGAGATCGGCAAGATTTACATCAGAGGCAAAAACTGCTTGCAATTGACCGACGCGATCGTAAACTGGCGCTACCGCAAATATTCCTAAAGCAGGCATCGCTTGGTACGATACCGCTGGCGTCCAAGCTTGTTCGCGATCGGCTTTTGCTTGTACGTACCAAGGAAGAGTACGAAAATTCATTTTTACCGAATAGAGCAGTTTTTGCGCCTTCCCTCTAGAATCAGTAACGTAAAACTTGCGTTGTGTCGGAACGGGCTTTTTTGCTTCAGCGTAAAAGACGGTGCCGATGGGTAAGTCTTTTCCAGATACCTTGCGAGCTATTTCCTGCGAATTTTCACTGAAGATGCGCCCGTATCCAACAGTTTCCCCCCCTCGATCGAGAAAGTAAATCCCCGTTACGGAAGGATTCAGTTCCATCTGCTGCCAAAGGTGTTGGCGTACTTCTGCCAAATCTGTAATATCAAGCGTTCCATCTTGCCATGCTAAACGGTTGGCTGCTACAACTTGTTGAGGTGTTTGCAAATAGCGATCGAGGCGATCGCTGATTCGTTCCCCCACCTCCTCCATCAGTTGCTTTGCCAAGTCTTCCACCGCTTGCTGACCATTTTTATAGGAAAGATACCCCACCAATCCCACCGCCGTCACGATTTGCAACAAAAAGGGGACAACTAAAATAGTTTTGAGGGGAATCTTGCTAAAAAATTTCATAAAAAGTTAATTTAAATACTGAGTTTCCCAGTCGGTCATGCCTAATCAAGAAAAACTGCATCAGCAGCTATTACAACTAGATGGTCGCGGTTACAAATCTTACCGCGATATAGAAGGAAATTACTTATTTCCTAACTTTACTTTACTAATCGATCGCGTACAGGGTGACCCCTTCGCTGCCCCCAGTCATTTGCGAGTAAAAATTCCCACCAAAACAACTGGTTTTCCTCCTCAGTTATATCAAACCAAAAGTCGAGCGATTGCTCTTAGAGATTACCTAACTCGCCAGTTCGATAACTTAGCCCGCAGTATTAGCAAAAAACGCGGTACTGGCAATAGTGGTTTCATCGGCATTACCAATTTAGGACAAGAAGTATTAGAACGCACTTCTGTTTTAATTAACGCTGAATTTGTGGAAGTGCGATTTGTAGTGGGATTACCCGCCGGGGGAAGACGCATTTTAGGACAACAAGCAGCGGAAATTCTCTGCGAACAAATACCCGAAATTGTCGAAAAAACACTCAAATACCAAAACTTAAATGACCGAGAACTTCAACAGCATATCGAGATTGTTGAAGATGCAGATTGGCTGAGAGAACAATTAACCAAAAGAGGCTTAGTTGCTTTCATTCCCAACGGTGCGACTTTACCCCGACGTAGCGGTGTAGACGATCGACCTTTGCAAGATAATCCAGTTACTTTTCAATCTCCCCATTCATTACAAGTGGAGTTCGATCGCCCCAATCAAGGATTAATTATCGGTATGGGTATCCCGGAAGGAGTAACTTTAATTGTGGGCGGTGGATATCATGGCAAATCCACTTTGTTAAAAGCCATCGAGTTAGGAGTTTACAATCATTTACCCGAAGACGGACGAGAGTTAGTGGTAACTCATTCCGCCGCCGTAAAAATTCGCGCCGAAGATGGTAGAAATATTGCCAGCGTCGATATTTCTCCTTTCATTAACCATCTACCCCAAGGCAAATCAACCGCCAATTTTTCTACCCCAAATGCTAGCGGTAGCACTTCCCAAGCTGCCAACATTATGGAAGCATTGGAAGCTGGGGCAAAAGTCTTACTAGTGGATGAAGACACGGCAGCGACTAATTTTATGATTCGCGATCGCAGAATGCAAGCACTGATCGCTAAAGACCGAGAACCAATCACCCCATTTATTGATAAAGTAAGACAATTGTACTCAGATTACGGCGTTTCTACTATTTTGGTAATGGGCGGTAGCGGCGATTATTTTGAAGTAGCAGATACCGTCATCGCCATGCAGAATTTTCAACCGGATGACGTGACAGCCAAAGCAAAAGCGATCGCCAAACAATACAGCGATACCCGCACCCCAGAAGGCGGCAAACAATTCGGCAAAATTACCCCCAGAAAACCATTACCAGAAACCATCGATCCCAGTTACCGCCATCGAGATGTACGCTTAAAAGTACGAGATGTCGATGAGATGCGGTTCGGTAGCGAAGATATCGATTTATCAGCCGTCGAACAAATCGTCGATAAGGCGCAGTCGAGAGCGATCGCAGAAGCAATGGTTTATGCCGTGCGAAAATATATCGATGGCAAACGCAGCTTAGCCGAAATTCTCTCTTTAGTCATGGCAGATATCGAATCAAAAGGTTTAGATATCGTCACCCCTTTTCCCCAATGCGATTTAGCCATCTTCCGACAATTTGAATTAGCCGCAGCCATTAATCGTTTGCGTTCGCTCAACTGTTCTATTTAAGCTAAAGTTAGAAGCTAGGGGAAAACCAAGGGAAAAGATAAAATTTCCCAATTGCAAATGACCAATCAATCTAAAATCTAAAATCTAAAATAGATTGACCAATGAAAATTATCAATCAATTAATTGAACTCGAAACAGACCGGGGAATTAGTATTTATAACATCACCCCTCAATTGAAAGACATACTAGAAAATAGTTCTGTCAAAAACGGACAAGTTTTAGTATTTTCTCGTCACACTACCACCGCATTAGCTATCAACGAATACGAAAAAAGATTGCTGGAAGATGTAAAAGTCTATCTGAGAAAATTAGCACCAGAATCAGACAAATACTTACATAATGACCTCCACCTCAGACCAAATATCCCTCCCGACGAACCGATGAACGCTCATTCTCATTTGATGGCAATGACGTTAAGTACTAGCGAAGTAATTCCCGTGGTAGATGGCAAATTAGCTTTAGGAACTTGGCAATCCGTGTTATTTTTTGATTTGGATGGCCCAAGAAAAAGAAATGTGTTGGTGCAGATTAGCGGGGAGTAATTTGTCATTGGTCATATCGTGTTCCTTCGATTATCAATAATAAAACTAGTTTGTAGTGAGGACTTTAGTCCTCAGTCTAAGGACTAAAGTCCTTACTACAAACTATGATTACCAATGACAAATGACAAATAACAAATGACCAATTTTACAGTTAAGATCTAAAGAGGCAATCAGTTTTTTTAAGAATCTGCCTTTTGGTTAGCGAAGAAAAAAGAGAAAGGAGAATAGGATGGAAGCAACGATAAATTGTGCAGAAGCCTGCGTCAACGGCTGCGTTTTGGGTGAAAAATGTCCCCATCGCGAATACGTAGCCAAGGCAACCAGTTTTATGAATGAAACTTCGTTGGACAAAATGCACGAAATTGCTGAAGAAGCATTGCGGAAAAAAATGTCAGCACCACCACAATGGGTAATTCCCGATTTTCCAGAGTAGGAAGAGGGAATTGAGGGGTGCGATCGCATTTGATGTCTTAGGCATATCGCGCTTGGGGAAAAATGCGATCGCTCCTCATCAAGATTTTGCAACTATCGCAGATCCGTCTCTCCAATCAGTTGCAGTCCTTTGTTAGATAGCTAACGCAAAACTTACCACAATTACTATGCTGAAATAGAGCATCTGTCCTTTTACGATCGGATAGCTAACATGAGCCAAAGCCTCAACCCCACAACCATACCCCCCGCCTTTCCCGATCATACGCAACTACCTGACTCCGATGGCACGTTTGTGAAAAACTTCCAAGAACATCCCCAGAGTATCTTACTCACCGATTCCCTGGAAACTACACTGCAAACCCTTCATCCCGACGGACAATATGCGATCGGGCAAGATTGTGGCATATACTGGCGCGAAACCGACCCTCCAGAGCGCGGAGCAGAAGCGCCTGACTGGTTCTACGTCCCTAACGTTCCACCCTTATTAGATGGCGAAATTCGCCGCTCTTATGTATTGTGGCGCGAGTATATCGTGCCATTAATCGCGATCGAATTTTCTAGTGGCGATGGTTCTGAAGAACGAGACAATACTCCCTTATCTCGCTTACCAGAAGGTGTCAACCAGAAACCTGGAAAGTTTTGGGTATACGAGCAGATTATTCGGATTCCTTACTATGCGATATACATCATTAAAACCAGTGAATTGGAAGTTTATAACTGGGTGAATACTCGCTATCGTCGCTTGCAACCAAACGATCGCGGACATTATCCGATCGACCTCATGGGAGTAGAATTAGGCGTGTGGGAAGGCAGCTATCAAAATCAGACTCAGCGATGGTTGCGTTGGTGGGATAACCAAGGGAATTTGTTGCTAACTGGTAGCGAACGAGCTAAACTCGAACGCCTCCATGCGGAACAAGAACGTCAACGGGCTGAAGCCGAACGCCAACGAGCCGATCGCGCCGAGCAAGCCCAACGAGATGCGATTCCCCAACTGCTAGCAATGGGTTTAACGGTAGAGCAAGTGGCTCAGGCGTTGTCGCTGTCGGTGGAAGAGGTGCAGAGATCGGGGTAAAGTGCGATCGTACCTATCCCAAAATTTCCTTAACAGCCGTTAAATAACAATCATAAGACTTTTCCCCGAAGCAAACAAAAACTACTCGCTCAATCGAAGTATTTTTTTCTAGAAATCCTTTTACCGTCCTAACAGCAATGTTAGATGCGAGTTCAATTGGAAAACGAAAGGTTCCCGTACTAATTGCAGGAAAAGCAATTGTTTTAATTGAATATTGTTCAGCTAACCGCAAGCAGTTTCGATAGCATTGAGCCAATATTTCACCTTCTCGATAATAACCTCCTCGCCAGAATGGGCCAACTGTATGGATAACCCATCGTGCAGAAAGATTATAGCCGCTGGTAATTTTAACTTCACCAGTAGCACACTTTTTTAATTGACGACAAGCTTCTCGAAGTTGAAAACCTGCTGCATTGTGAATCAGGTGATCTACACCACCACTACCTGAAAAAATTTCATCAGTAGGATTAACGATCGCATCTACCCTTTGTCGAACAATATCACCTTCAACAACTGCTATTCTGCTTTTTACTAATATCTGCTTGTTTTGGTTATCTTCTTCTCTCCTTTGAAAATTTTCAGGGTCATTAACTAGTTTTATATTGTTAGACTGAGTAGATCTTAATTTATTCAACATTCGCTTTCTGCCATCTATTGCTAACCGAAAGTCTGGTTTGATCAATACTGCTTTATGATATGAATCAGCAGCTTCTTGATATCTCTCTAATTTTTCTAGAATTTTCCCTCTTTCACGCCAAGCCCAAAAATCTTTAGGTTGAATTTCAACTGCCTTGTTATAAGAAGCAAGTGCTTGTTCATCCCTTTCTAACTGGCTCAATACTACACTTTTCATAAACCACGCCTTATGATAGTCAGGGCGAATAGAAATTGCTTTTTCATAACAAGCAATTTCTTCTTCATAACAACGACATTTATTGAAAGTTTTTCCTCGCATAAACCAAGCTAAATAATGATTATGCTCCTTTGAAATTGCCTTTTCATAAGCTACAAGTGCGTCTTGATATTGCTGCTTCTCATATAAATTATTACCTTTCTGATACCATGCTTCTGCATCATAAAATACAGCTAATAATTCTGGCTCTGTTTGATTATCAAAATTTTCCTCTGGTTGAATTTTTAAATTAACATTGGGTGAAATATCCGTAAACTTATTTAGTTTGCAAGCATCAATGCGAGAAAAAAGCCTCCCTAAGACTGGCCAAATCCATAAAAATATCATAGCGGGGAAATGTCCAAGAGGCGCGTTTATACTAAAGGTAAAGTTATCATAATAGATCCAAATACCGTTCACACGCCATCCAATGCAATCGCCTAAACTTACCAAAATTTTTTCTTCGTAGTTTATAGTTCCTCCTAATTCTTCATAAATGCGCTTTTGCACTCTAAATCCAAAGCGATTATTTGAATACTTCACCCAGAGGTTTTCAATTGTGCGAAGGTCAGTGCATGGAAAATTTTTTATATCTTCTAATGTAATATTACTTTCTTGTTTTTTATTTACTACATTAAACATCACAGCAACCGTTTCCTCATCAGCTTCTTTCCATTTCCCTGCTGCTAATAAATCCCGCAAACGAGTGTAATCTATTCCACATTCAGAACTCAGTTCATCAGAATGAATCGTTGCCGTAGGTAGTGAATGAATTTCTATGTTTTTAGCCAGAGGCGATATCTGAATACTGTTAGCTAATGGTATCGACGATACAGAATTAATTGCTTCTAAAGCCTCACTTGCTGATTGATAACGCTGGCGAAAATCATAACGCACCATCCGATCTAATACATCTGCCAACTCAGCACTAATTTTTATCGAGTCGCGCCATACTATTTCACAAGTTTTCGGATCTTCTGGTAGCTGTCTGGGACTCAAACCAGTTAAAGCTTGAATTCCCATCATTCCCACTGCATAAATATCGCTACTAAACCGGGGTTTTCCGGCTAATTGTTCGTTCGGCATATACCCAGGCGAACCCACTGCAATAGTCATGCTACTCAAGCCTTGGGAATCAATTACCTGATTGCTAAATTGTTTGACTGCTCCAAAATCAATCAATACCAATTTCCCATCTTGTTTACGCCTAATTATGTTGGCTGGTTTGATATCCCGATGAATGACATTTTGTTGGTGTACGAATACTAATATCTCTAATATTTCTCTCAATATGTTAATTACATCTACTTCATTTAATTGCCGAACGGCGGCTAATTCCTGCCGTAATTCATGTCCTTCGATCAGTTCTTGGACTAAATAAAATTCTTGGTCTTGTTCAAAATGGGCAAATAGTCTGGGGATTTGGTGATGATTTCCTAACTGGTATAAAACTTCTGCTTCTCGATTAAATAACCGCCTTGCGGCTTCCCACGCTAAAGCGTTATCGGCAGTTTTTGGTTTTAGTTGTTTGACGACGCAGCGCGGATTACCTGGTAAATGTCGATCTTCAGCTATGAAGGTTGTCCCGAAACCTCCTCCTCCCAAGTGGCTGATGATTTGGTAGTGTCCACCCAGTATTTTTCCCTGCATCGGATTGCCGCAGCGCGTTGACGCCGTTAGTCGCATCGTTAGTCGATCTTAATTTTTGCACATATTGTTGAGCTTATGGTGTGAGTGCGATCGCATTTCCGGAAAAAGTTCAATTGCTTGTAGATATAGCAAAAAAATCCTGCATAGCGTAGCATCTCTCAAATCAACAGTATTAGCATTATTCAACTATTTCTTTAACCGCATTCAAATAGTGATAATAATATTTTTCTTCCAAACAAACAAAAACTACCTTCTCAACAGAATTATTCCTCTCCAGAAAAGCTTTAACTTCACAGACAGCAATTCTAGATGCCGTCCTTCTGGGGAAACCTAACATACTTCTGCTAATAGCTGGAAACGCGATCGTTTTTATAGAATATTCCTCAGCCAAAGCCAAGCAGTTTCTATAGCAGTCAGCCACAGCTAACATCCGCTCCTCATTATCCCCCTTCTGCCAGAGGGGAGCAACTACATGAACGATCCACTTGGCAGGGAGGTTATAGCCACTGGTAATTTTAACTTCGCTTCGAGAAGAACCAATTAGTCGATCGCATTCTTCTCGCAGCTGAGAACCTGCTGCATCGTGAATAGCTGCATCTACAACACTACTACCCGAAAAATACGGATCGGTAACGTTGACGATCGCATCCACCCGTTGTTTAGTAATATCACCTTGAATAATCGATATTCGATTTTTCATACTTGCCAAAATTTCCCGGATTTAATTATTAATTTTAACTGCCTAACCGTCCAAAACCGTTGCCAATTAAAATAAATGGAGCCCAATAATAAGGATGGCTGAGACGTTGATAAACTTCTGATGATAAACTATTGCGAGTGCGTGCTTGTACCGCAATTCCTCGTTGTTCTCCCAGTACAGCATACTGTCCGGTAATTAAAGCAATTTGAGCTTGATGTAATGCTTCCGCCTTGGTAACTTTTCCGCTTTGCAAAGCAGTATAAAATCCATCCATTAGCGCTTGCGTTCCGCCATCAGAAACTGACCATAATGAAGAAATAGAAGCTAAAGCACCTGCCAATTGTATCTGGTAGCCGAAACCTAAAATTTCTTCCCCATTTCCTAATTGTCCGCCAACACCAGTTTCGCAGGCGCTTAATACTACCAAGTCTACATTAGGCAAAGACCAAGTTTCTACATCTCTAATGGTAATGCGATCGCCATTTCCAAATAATATAAAAGATGCCTCAGGTGTCCCCGTCACGAATATAGCATGAGTTGCCAAATGCACGATATTATAATCATTCAAACGGGGAATCAGACTAGCAGGATTGAACGCTTCATCTAATAATTTAGTTGTAGTAGGAACCGTCACAGCCAAATTTTCCACTTCTCGTCCTGCATATGGTAATCCTGCAAATGTCACTTGCCGATTTCCTACACTCACGTTATAACTTCCCTGAGTAAAAGCCGCCGCTAAAATACGGCGCTCTGTAGCAGTTTTGCTACTAAAATCAGTGAGGCTGGCAGCAGTAATATTGTTAATCCGAAATCGCTGTATTAACCATTTTTCACCATCAAATAATGCAGCCAAAGGAATATAACGCAAAACTCCATCAGGCGCATAAAGAATAGTTTGTGCTTTCGTGTTAGAAAGGACTTTTTCGAGTGGTTTAATCAACCAATTATAGAGCTTACTTGCTGGGATTCTTGCATCTGATATAGGGTTTTGCAGAGCTTGTCTAAATTCCACAATAACTCTGTTTAAATCTTCACGTTTAACTGACACCGGGATATGAACTGGTGCCGCATCAGGTGTTACTAAAACTAATTCGATCCGGTCTTCTAATATTAAAGGATAAAGCACTACAGCGATTTCTTGCTGTTGTTTGAGTTGTTGCAAGTTGCGCTGTAATCGATTCAAATTGGGTAAATCTGGATTTTGTCCTACAGCAGTGCGGTTTAAATCCTGCACAAGTGCTGCTATTTCTGGCGACCTAATAAATTGATTAAATTCTGCCCTTTGTTGCTGTTGGATTTTTTCTAGTTCGGCAATTCTTTGTTGTCTTTCGGGTGTTCTTTCGGCTTCTGGAATATTGCGTAACTCGGCAAGTTCTTGACCTAAACGTACCGCTTCTGCATACTTCTCTGCAATTTTTTCTTCTTTATTTAATAAATCAATGCCTTGTCCGGTTAAGTCGTTTCCTCGCACATTATGCAAGTACTGAGCAACTTCTTGTACTTTTAGCAAATCTAAAACTTTTTGTGCTTCCCATACTCGATTTTGCTTAAGTAACAATTCAGCTAATTTACGATAGTTATCAGCTACTGTATTGGTAAAAGATTTCTGTTGTTCTAACGATAATGGTTTTAAATTTTTTCGGATAGATTCCGTGATATTAACTGATTGTTTATAAAAGATAATTGCTAATTCTGGCTGATTTTGTTGTGTCAAAACTTGGGCAGTGTTGCTGAGTACGATCGCTTCCCCAGCGCGATCGCCCACTTGTTGCCAAATTGCCAAGGATTGTTGTAAAAATTCCAGTGCTTCCGAGTATTTTCCCAAACCGTAATAAAGGGCTGCGATACTATTCAGAGTTTGAGCTTCTCCCGCTCGCTCTCCTAATTCTTTATGTATCGCTAATGCTTGTTTTAAAATATTTTCTGATTCAACTAAATTATCCAAATTTATATAGATACCACCAATATGATACAATATTTTAGCCTCAGCAGATTTATCATTAATTTGTTTTGCGATCGCTAATCCTTTCTGATAGTATTCCAGTGCTACAGGATACTTTTTCATCCCTTCGTAAACAATCCCAATAGCATCAAGAGTACGGCTTTCCCCAACCTTATCTCCTATTGCTCTACGAATTACCAATGCTTGCTGTAAAAACTCTAAAGCTTGGAGATATTGACCCAAATTGTAATAAACACCTCCAATATTATTAAATGAATTTCCTACACCATCTCGATCGTTCAATTCTTGACGAATTGACAAAGCTTCCTGATAAGATTTTAACGCCTGTGTATATCGTCCCAACCCATAATAAATACCACCGATATTATCGATACTGTTAACTATATTCGGCTTATTCCCAATTTCTTTAGCAATTGTCAAAGCTTGCTGATAAGCTTCTAGTGCTTGTTCGTATTGACCTAGTGCTTCATAAATAACACCGATCCCGTTAACAGTGCTAGCAACACTAGCTTTATCCTCAATTTGTTTAAGAATTACCAAAGCTTCTTGATAAAATTCTAAAGCCTTAGAATACTGGCCTAACTGACGATATACTAATCCAATATTGCTAAGTAAACGTCCAACACCAGCTTTATCATTAAGAGTTCTGCGAATTGCTAAAGATTGCTGATAATATTTTAATGCTTGTTCGTATTCGCCCAAACTGGAATAAACACCGCCGATATTATTCAGCGTGCGCCCTTCATCTCGCTTATCTCCTATTTCCTGACGAATTAATAAAGCTTGTTCGTATAATTCAAAGGCTTTTTGATAGTCACCTCGAGCAGCATAAACAGCAGCCATATTGTGTAACGATTCTCCTTCAAGAGTACGGCTACCAATTTGTTTAGCAATTTGCAACGCTTGTTGAGGTAATACCAAAGCTTTCGGATAATCACCTAATAAACGATAAACATAGCTCAAATTATTGAGAGTTTCACCAATCCCAGCTTGCTCATTCAATTGTTGACGAATATCTAAAGCTTTTTCTAAATTTTCTAAAGCTTTGTCATAGTTACTTAAACTCGTGTAAACTTCGCCAATGTTATCCAAAGTAGCGGCAACGCCTACTTTATCATTTAGGCTTTGGCGAATTTCTAGGACTTTTCGATAAGTAGCGAGTGCGGCTTGGAACTCCCCTGAATGGAATTGGTTAATGCCTTTTTCAAACAGTTGGTCTGCTTGTTTTGCTGTACTTGCTTCCTCGTTGAGTTGCGCTGACACAATTTGCGGTTGCACTACCACAATCGATGCACCCATCAATGCTGCCGACAGTCCATAGGAAAAATTTTGAGTCATCTTACTTAGGTTATTGTGAAAAAATAAGGTGCCATATTACCAACCTGGTGGTGACTGCCAAACTCTGATTGTGCCATCTTGACTCCGACTCAATAGAGTTTTTCCATCCGGACTAAAGTGAACGCTGAAAAATTTATCGGGATACCCTGATAGTTCAGTCAGAAATTTCCCTGACTTAAGATCCCAAATTAGAATCCGAAAGTTTTGATGAATGGTAGCAAGAAGCTGGTTATCTGGACTGATAGCTAAGTTATTCACTAGACCGAGATTTTGTAGTTGTAGGCTGCTTCTGAGTTGACCCGTGCCGAGATCCCAAAATTGAAGGATGCCATCTTTACTGCCGCTAACTAAGGTGTTTCCATCTGGACTAATTGCGATCGAACTAAGGGCAGAAGGATGAACGCTATGGTGAGAGCAATTTACTCTATTACTAGAGGTTTCAAGAGTACGTTGTAGTTTGCCAGTAGGTATATCCCAAATCTTAATGCTGGTGCCACCATTGACAGAAGCAAGAGTTTTTCCATCCCCGGAGAACGAAAGTAGATGAGACCCTTCACAGTAACGATGATCTAGGGTATGTAGTAGTTTGCCAGTCTTCAGATGCCAAATTTTGAGACCTTCAGGTGATTCGATGTATACCTGTAAGCTAACCAAAGTTTGTCCATTCGGGCTGATTGCCAAGTTCTCTATATTCCTGCTATTTAGACCCAGATCAAAGGTATGCTCTAGTTTGCCATTACCTAGATTCCAAATTTCGATTTTGTTTTCACGATTGCGCCCGTGGGCTAAGGTTTGACCATCTGAGCCGATAATGATGGGAGAAGTACCCGACCATTTTAATCCCTCAAGTTTAATAGAACGCTCTAGTTTGCCATTACCTATATTCCAAATCTCAAAGATGGATTCTATATCGACCGCATTCAAAAAATTCATATTCAACCCGATGATAGTTTTCCCATCCGGTCTGAAGGTAAGAGATCTCAACATACTTTCTGTTTGCGTCTGGAAAAAATTTTGAAGTAAGAAGTGGCCGCGAAAGTGTCGCCAAGCAATGCCTGAATTTGAGCCGAGATTAAAAAAAGTACTGATGGGAATTCCTAAGTTAAATCCAGACTTAACCGCCACTGTATTTCCCGTATCGGCATTGTAAATTGGTTGTCCTTCTGCCCGCCCGTGAATGCCAATTACATCACCTCGCTCATTAAATATCGGCCCTCCGCTCATACCGGAAGCAGTGGTGTTAGTGTAAACCAGCGCGTAGCCCTCCTCTAACGTATCCAGAGGACGCCCGGAAATTTTGCCCGTAGTGATTTGAAAGATGCGTTGAGTAATCGCTTGTCCGGGGTGAGGCCAACCTGCAATATAAATAGTTGAGCCTTCCTGAATGATTTCGGCATTGCCTAACTGAGCAGTTTGGTAATTTTTGTTACTCGTAAACTGCACCACAGCTAAATCTACATTGGGGAGTTTTTTAACCGTACTGTAGTTGAGGATATGTTTCTGTGCGTCCGAGGTAACGATTTCATATCGATCTGGAGTAGCTACGACGTGCTTGGCAGTCAGGACGTAGTAAGTATTACCTTCTTTGGCAATCAATACACCAGAACCGGGATTTTGATTGGCAGTCAGGACGTAGTAAGTATTACCTTCTTT
>CAZJJR010000066.1:0-15828 GCA_964546365.1 uncultured bacterium
AGGATGAAAAGTTAATAAGTTTTCTTGATATAAAGTGGTTAAAAATTGATTGACAAAGAAGGGATTACCTTGAGTTTTTTGGATTACCAATTTTGCTAGTGGTTCGACTGCTTTAGTGTCGTCGTGCAGTGTTTCCGCAGTCAAATTAGTAATATGTTGGAGTTCTAAAGGTGCTAAAGCGATCGCGTTGACGATCGCGCCTCGATCGCGAAGCATATCGATCGTCATCATTAAAGGATGAGTGGGATCGACTTCGTTATCTCGATACGCACCAATTAAAAATAGATAATGCGTATCTCGATCTTTCATCATCACTTCAATTAATTTCAGCGTTGCTGCGTCAGCCCATTGCAAATCATCTAGAAAGATAGCTAAGGGATGTTCTCTGGCGCAAAAAACGCGGATAAAATTTTGAAACACCGAATTAAAGCGGTTTTGTAACTCAACAGAACTTACTTGTTGAACGGGTGGCTGCTTGCCAATAATTAATTCTAATTCGGGAATTACGTCGATAATAATTTGACCGTTAGAACTAAGCGCTGTTAATAGTTTATCTTGCCATCTTTTGAGCGATCGTTCGTTTTCAGTGAGGAGTTGTCGCACTAGCGATCGCAAAGCATTAACAATTGCCGAATAAGGAATGTTCCGCTGAAACTGATCGAATTTTCCCGCTACGAAATAACCCCGTTGCTTGGTAATTGGTTTGTAAATTTCTTGCACCAATGCTGATTTACCAATCCCAGAAAACCCAGTAACTAACATTAATTCACTACTACCTTGATTCACTCGTTCAAACGCCGCGAGCAGGGTTTGCACTTCTCGGTCTCGCCCGTAGAGTTTTTCAGGAATTTGAAAGCGATCGTAACTATCTTCTTGCCCTAAAGGAAAAACTGAAATGTGACTTTTTGTTTCCCATTGCTGCAAGCAATTTTCCAAATCTTTGCGAATTCCATAAGCGCTTTGATAACGTTCTTCCGGCATTTTGGCGATTAATTTTAAAATGATGTCATTCACCATTTGAGGAATCGCCGGATTTATTTCAATCGGCGGGATTGGCATTCTAGCAATATGACAGTGAACTAACTCGATCGGATCGGAAAAATTAAATGGTATTTGTCCGGTTACTAACTCATAAAACGTGACTCCCAACGAATAGAAATCAGTCCGATAATCGATGCCTCGATTCATCCTGCCAGTCTGTTCTGGCGATATATAAGCCAGGGTTCCTTCAAGTACGTTGGGATTTTGGATTTCCTGACTTTCTCGCGGTAATAGAGAAGCAAGACTAAAGTCAGTAATTTTGACCTCTTTAGTATGAGGATCGATCAGCAAGTTAGCAGGTTTAATATCTTTATGTATAACTTTATATTGATAAATTTTTTCTAAAATTTTACTAATTGCAATAGCTATTTCGAGGAAATCTTTAATTTCTAGTGGCTGACTTTGGCTATATTCTAACAAAGAAACTCCATTGAAATCTTCCATTACCAAAGCTAAACTATTCCGATAGTTCTCCAGGCTGTAAGGTTTCACAATTCCTCGGTAGTCGAGATTTTTAGAAATTAAGTAATGATTGCGAAACTGTATAATATCTTGTGGCGTTGGATACTCAATTTTCAGTAATTTAATGATGACTGAGCTTTTGTCTGATTCCCGATAAGCCCGATAAACCTCTGTTTTAGAACCACTATAAAGAAGATTGATAAAATGATAACCTGGTAGTGTTACTAAAGTAGAAGTCATAGTAAGATGCGTCTGAACTATTCAATATGGACTGATTAACATAGCAAGCTACAAACCAAACCGTCTTTTTCTTAAATCAATAAAAATGGCCGGATTTTTGCCTATCCCATCATAACCTCAATCAATCCAAGAAACGAACACTGTTAATAAAAATCAAGTTAAATTACTGTAATTGTATGCTTGATTAAACTACTGACTAATTACAGTCGGTTTTTAGCGGTATTCAGCCACATTTTATTCACACAACTTTACCAATATGGTTTAAAAAAGTGCATTTGATTTTAATTTTTATGAATAAAGTGCTTTCTTATTTCGATCTGAATCATAATTTTTCGCTCCCAGGTTGAACCTGGGAGTAATGTTTGGCTGAGAAACCTCAATTCTAATTAACTAACCACGACAGGCGATGGCGTAAAATAGCGAGGCTGACTGAGGGTAAACGTATCTGTAATTGTGTCTACATTCACCACCGAAAGTTCGCTAGCATTAACGATCGCAACTAAATCTAAATTTGGGCTGCTTCCTCCACTAGTAATCGCAAATATCTTAGTTTGATAAAGATTTTCCGATTTTTGGATTACGTAATCTTCTGGTTTTCCTGCCAGTTGAATTACATCAATACCTGATATAATCATATCACCCCCTACCAAGTCAAACACGGAAATCAAAGCATAGTCAGCATCTCCTTGACCGACATAAAACTTTTGTCCGCTGGTGTTGAGTTCGCTGCGACCAACGCCCAGCAAAAATATATCGCTATAACTTGCATCAGAACCAATTAAACTGTCAATTTCTCCCACGCCTAAACTAGTAGGAATGAGTCTGGGATTTTCGCCAGCGATCGCATCAATTTCAACTCCTGCAATTGTCGAATATCCGGAATCAAATGCACTCACGATATCATTGCCGCTAGTGCCGCTAAAAAAACCGCGTCGCAGTTCCTTTTGACCTAATTCTTGATAGTGTTCTACACCGTTTAGATAAGCACCACCTTGCACGGCTGCCGATACATCTGGGTTGAAAGCTAAATAAGCTTTTTCGTTAAAAGCCGAACCTTTTCGATTTTCTTTGTAACCGAATTGAATGAAATGAGAAAACCCAGATGAAAAAACGTCAGCGGCGACGGCTTGAGCAATATCTGGATTAGTCCGCAAATAAAACTCTTCATTGTAAGAACTGTTGGAGACTACCCGACCTTCCGCTTCGCCAACTTGGATGAAATGTGCTAAACCAGAGGGGTAAACTCCATTGAAAACAGCTTGATAAATATCGAAATTTCTGGGTAGAAAACCAAATCCGAAATAACCCCCTTCACTCCAATAAGGAGAAACCGACGTTCGTTTTTCTTGTAAACCATATAGTTCAAAGTGCTGTCTACCAGATTGAAATAATCCTGCTTTTACGGCATCTGCTACGTCTGGGTTTTTTCGCAGGTAATAGGCTTCATCAAATATGTTAAGACTCATGGAAACTCAACTCCAAAACATCAAACAAGCGACAACAATATAATGTAGGAGATCGACCCAAGCCAGAACGGGAACGCCAAAATAGAACTCAGAAAGTAAAATCATTCTGAATTCTGGATTCTGACTTATGAATCCTCAAAAATGGCAAGTTAACCAGCCATAACTACATCCCTGTTCTCAAGTATTTCGGATTAGTCAATTGCTGATATGGAATCAAAAAATACAAGATATAAGTAAGGAATCGTTTAATCTTTAATCTAAAATTTTTGAGGAAAAATGCTGAGTATTCCAATTAACCGCAGTTTACCCCGCATTCCGCGTATTGTAACTCCGCTTCCCGGCCCTCGCGCGCGTGCTTTGGTGGAACGCGATCGCAATGTCACTTCCCCATCTTACACTCGCGGTTACCCGTTAGTAGTAGCAAGGGGGGAAGGTTGCGCGATCGAAGATGTTGACGGTAATGTATTTTTAGATTTAACTGCCGGAATTGCCGTCACTAATACCGGACACGCACACCCAGAAATCGTGCAAGCAATTCAAGAGCAATCTGCCAATCTGATCCATATGTCCGGTACTGATTTCTACTACGAACCGATGGTAGAATTGGCAGAAAAATTAGCAGCAAAATCGCCTTTTCCCAATGGTGCAAAAGTATTTTTTACTAACTCTGGTGCGGAATCAAACGAAGGTGCAATTAAACTCGCTCGTTATTATACCGGGCGCTCTTTAATCGTGGCTTTTTTGGGAGCGTTTCACGGACGCACTTATGGCGCGATGTCTCTCACCGGTTCCAAAGTCGTGCAGAGAAAAAATTTCGGCCCTTTGTTACCGGGTGTCACTCATATTCCTTACGGCACTCATGAAAGTTTAGATTATTTAGAAAATCACTTATTTTCTACTGTTTTACCACCTACAGAAATTGCGGCGATTGTAGTAGAACCGATTCAAGGGGAAGGCGGTTATATCGTACCGGAAGAGGGATTTTTAGAGAGGATTAGAAAAATATGCGATCGCAATCATATCTTGATGATAGTCGATGAAGTGCAATCGGGCATGGGCCGGACGGGTAAGCTATTTGCGATCGAACATTGGGGAATTCAACCCGATATCATTACCTTAGCCAAAGGCATCGCCAGCGGTTTGCCACTAGGCGCAATCTTATCTCGACCCGAACTAATGACATGGCCTCCCGGTTCCCACGCTACCACATTTGGCGGCAATCCCGTTGCCTGCGCCGCTGCTAACGTAACCTTGCGACTTTTAGAAAAAGAATTGATAGAAAATGCCCAAAAAATGGGAGATTTATTGCAGGCAGGTTTAACGGAATTATCCCAGAAATTTCCGCAAATTTCCCCACCCAGAGGTAAAGGTTTAATGGTAGCAATTGACTTGTTGAATGAAGATGGTAAATTCGATACCCAATTGCGAGATCAAATTGTCGATGCAGCTTTTTACAAAGGTTTGTTACTATTGGGATGCGGTAAGTCAGCAATTCGTTTTTGTCCGCCTTTGGTGATCGATCAAGAACAAATTCAGGTTGCATTGCAAATTATCGCGGAAGTACTGGAAGGAATCTAAATTTGTTAAAGCATCTACTAATATCGTTTACCTAATAACTAGCAACTTGCCTTAAATATACTTTTCTCGTACATTTCAGAAACCCGGTTTCTTGAAGAAACCGGGTTTCTATGCACCTCACTCAAGTCATCGAATCCATAGTGAAAAATTACTTCCGCTGTGTTATGACAGAAATGTAATCAAATTAATAACTAAGAACTATCAAATATTTAATATGAAATCGATCCAAGTAGCACAACAACTCTGGCAACAACTCTGGCAAAACTACAGCAGCCGAGTCAGCTACGCCCAAACCTACCAACAGATGATAACTGAAGCAGGCGGTACAGTTGCCAACGATCACATTGCTTTTCGTTCTTTGCGTTTAAATGTCAACGGTATCAACCTGGGAATTCCTTATTTAGAAAATATCGTACAAGCATTAGGTTACTCAGCCGCCGGAGAATATATTTTTGCCGATAAACATCTCTATGCCCGTCATTATCGCCATCCCCAACAAGCAGAATTCGACTTGCCAAAACTATTTATCAGCGAATTAATTGTAGATGAATTGCCTGATGATATATCCCAACTAATTCATCAAACCGTTAGCTCGATTAATATCCCAACTTCTCCTAACTTATCCAACTTAGAAACAGGAGATATTGCCGAAATTGTTACTCAATTACAACATATTTTCACTTGCCCTTGGCAACCTCCCCGCCGTTCCGTGGTGGAAGAAGTCAACAAAGTAACTCAATATGGTGCTTGGGTACTCCTGCACGGATATGGCGTTAACCACTTTACCGGATACGTCAACCGTCAGAACACTCCCCAATATCCCGATATTGAAAGTACCGTGCGTGGTTTATCCCAACTTGGTGTACCGATGAAAGCGGAAATTGAAGGTACGACAGAAATTGGTTTGCGTCAAACAGCAACTCAGGCTGTAACGGAAATGGTAACCGTACAAGATGATAGTAGTAATGATTTGATTACTATTCCTTGGACTTATGCTTATTATGAAATTGCCGAGCGTTTTTTGGTGGAAGTTGCACCGGGAGAAAAAGTGCTTTTTGACGCATTTCAAGGAAATAACGCGACTCATTTATTTGAAATGACTCGCAATATCGTATCCGGCTGAAGATTTATTATTCAGACCCGGTTATTGTTTGCCAGAAACCGGGTTTCTATCTCGTACTTCATGTAACTGGAATCTGCTGTATTACCAAGGACTGCCAATCATAGTGAAAGCAGACCAATAATAAGGATGAGAAAGTTTTTGATCCCCTATAGAACTTAATTCTACTGGCAAAGCTATACCTTCTGATTGAGAAGAAAGACCAAAAAGTTTATCATTTTCAATCTTAACTTCCTCTTTAATCATCGCAATTTGTGCTTGTTGAAGTGCTTCGGCTTTAATCGGTACATTTTTCAAATGTTCGTAAAACTCCGTCATTAATGCCAAAGTACCTCGATCGGAAACATACCACAAACTAGCCAAAGCTGATTTTACCCCAGCTGCCACCGCTAAACCACCAAAACCCAATTCCGCTTGTTCATCTCCTACTGCCGTGCGACAAGCACTCAGTACCAATAGCTCAACAGATGAATTATGCCAATTCATTTTTCGTAATTGATGCAAGTTTAATTGGGTGTTCCAAAACTGAATAAAAGAATTATTTGGTTCTCCCGACTTAAAATCACCGTGGGTGGCTAAGTGAATAATTTTAAACGAATTTCTAGAACTTTGCGATCGGAAATTTTCCAGAGTAAAATCTTGATTTAAAAAAGAACTACCTGACCAAATTTTATTGGTAATATTCGAGATCTCTACTGGTACTGCTGGCAAAGGCTCTAGCTCGGTAAATTTTTCAGCACCCATCCCTAAAACGGCGGCATTTCTAATATCTTGGTAACCAATATTCAGCAAATTTACGCTAGGAATTAAACTCATACTATACTTTTCGGTCAAAAACCGTTGACCATCATGTAACGCTGCAACGGGTGTTGAGCGAAGTCCGGGGTCTAGAGATAACGCCAAATTTTCTATACCGTGAGCTTTCAGTTCTGGTTCTATCGGTGCAATTAGCCATTTATAAAGTTGTTGCGCCGATGACAAATAACTAGTTGTATCTATTTTAGTTTCACTAGTAATTTCCGAGCGGAATTCTGCCACTACTTTCAACAATTTTTCTTTACTTGCTTCTGCTACTCGGCGATAAATTGGTTTTCCAGAAGGAGTAACCAAAATTAAATCTAATTGGTTGAATTGGATAAATACATAAAGAATGGCAGGCTTTTTACCAGGACGTTCCGCAATTTTGCCCAGTATGTTTTGAATTTGTGTTACAGATATTGTTGGTTCAACGTTTACAGGTAGTTTTTCCCCAAAATAATTTTCATATTCTTGTCGCCTCAACTGTTCGATTTGGGAAATCGCTCTATCTAAGTTACCTTTATCAAGGTTAGCAGCAATATTTTCCCGCAGTATGGCAGTTGTATCTAGAGAAGGTCTAACGATTCCAGAGATATCTACCTGCATAGATGGTAGAGTTCTTCTTTCGATATCGATATCTGTAGAGATTCTAGTCTCCTCATTTGACGATTGGTTTTGAGTTGATTCCTCCGGTATTATTAGTGAATTACTATTTTCGGTAGTATCAGGCAGAGTTGAATTACTATTTTCGGTAGTATCAGGCAGAGTTGAATTACTATTTTCGGTAGTGTTAGGCAGCGTTGAAGTATTATTTTCGGTAGTGTTAGGCAGCGTTGAAGTATTATTTCCTGATGTCACCGTTGATAAAGGCGCACCTTCAGTAATAATCTGAGTTTGACCCTGAGTAAACGGCCCAAAATAAGGCCCAGGCGTGAGAGTTTGGTCAGTTCCAGTCCCGGTGGTAATATTGCCCACCGTACCGTTAGTCGTGGCATCACCCACCACGTTGAAAGCCGTATTTGGGCCACCACCATGTCGAATCGCGATCGATCCTCCTCCAGTACCTCCAGCCGTGGAAATACTCGATGTTAAACCATTTCTGTCAGCAAAACTGCCTGTAGCCCGGAAAAATCTGGCCGTAGTAATATCAACGCTTCCACCAGTACCAGCAGTTCCGCCTTGTGCGTTTATATATTCGACTTGAATATCTCCAAGAGGGTCGAGGGTGACATTTCCACCATTTCCAGTGATGGCGCTAGAGTTAATTTGTTTAGTCGTGATTTGAACGGGAGTTAGTACCCTAATCTCTCCGCCAAGGGTATTTCCAGAAGCATTTAAATTGCCGCTTTCGATACTTCCTTGTTGGCTGTTGAGGGTAATATTTCCACCAGCATTGGTATCAGAACGTGCGGCGATGTTACTAGTAATTATGTTGTTATTAGCGTTAAAGTTAACATTTCCTCCTGCACCATTGACAGCAGATGAATCAATTTCTCCTCCATTTGTATGGATAATACCGCCACTGGTTATACTGATTTCTCCGCCTTTACCAGTTGTACCTGGAGCAGCAGAAATAATGCGATTAGTAGTGATGTTGCCAGGAGAATTAAGGTTAACTGCGCCGCCATCATTATTAGTAGAAGAAGAATCAATTGTGCCTGCACTAGTATTAATTTCTCCGGTTTGACTGGTGAGGGTGATATTACCACCATTCGATATGATGCTGTTAGTTACGATATGGCGATCGCTTTTTAACTCCAGCCCAACAGACTCAAGATTTATGATGCCTTTGGCGGTAATGGAACCGCCTGTTGCTGGTGATTGAATGGTGACGGGAGATTTGAAGGTTACGTTATTGTTAATAGTTATTGCACCGGATGAGTCGGTGCGTCCGATCGTAATGTTGCTAAAACCTGGTTGCAAAGCATTGATATCTGTAGCAGTCAGGTCTAAAGTAGTCGTACTGCTATCGCTAGTACCGCCAATTAATATGTTTTGTTCTGCTGTTGCTGGTTCTAATGTTAATGTATTGCTACCTGTTACTGCGCCTGTAAAATCAATTTCACCTGCTCGAAAATTTAGCTGGTAATTGCTCGCTGTTAATGTAGAACCAAAGGAGATCTTAGCAGTTCCCAAATTAAAATTAACGTTTCCAGTTAAAGTAACGGGGCCGCTAAATCTGATATCGTCGTTACTGGTGACAATATCACCTGCCGTATTCACCGTACCGCTGCCGATTTGATCGAATATACCATCTAAGTTAATATCTGCGGTATCGACAATATTCGTAATACCGAAATTGTTGATAGTTAAATTGGCGAGTTTAGTCGTACTGCCAATTGCAGATTTTAAGGTTATATCACCGCTAGCAGTGGTAATTGACAAATTTTCTGTACCAGCAGTCGTGCCATCGATCGTGTTATTAAAATTGAGATTGCCGTTACTAGTGCTGAGAGTAAGGCTATTAGTTAAAGTGAGAGCATCATTATAAATTTGGTCGCCAGTGGTAGTGATATCGCCGTTAATTTTAGTAGTGCCACTTGCATCTGTGATGATGGTAGCAGCTTTGATGGTGCTGTTAAAATTGGTGTTGCCACTGCTGTTGGCGGTGACGTTGCCTAAAGATTGAGTATTGCCAACTGCATCGTTGAAATTAATGCTGCCATTTCCAGCTTGGAGAGTAAGATTTTCACCACTGGTGCTATCAACTATATTGTTTAAAGCAATAGCGCCATTCCCAGCAGAAGCGTCGAGGATGATGTCACCTGTAAGGGTAACCGCGCCGTCAAATACGATATTGCCACCAGTCGAAGTAATATTGCTTCCCAGTTTGACCGGACTGTTACCAATTTGTTGGAAATTTCCGGTTAGATTGATATTTGCGGTATCGGGAATAATCACCGCACCATTGTTAGGGCCTTTGTTTTCAATGGTAAGATTTCTGGCATTAATATTAGCGTCCAAAGTAATATCGCCGCTGCTGTTGTTAGTTAAACCTGCACCCGTACTGAGAGTAATAGTAGTATCGCCAGTACCAGAATCAATTATTACTCCGGGTGCAATGTTGATAACAGCTTGACCAGCACTTCTTTCCGTATCTACTACACCGTTAGCGGCGGTATCGTTGGCAGTTAATGTGAGATTGCCGTTATCGGTAGTGATATTTGCACCAGGATTGAGGATAATACTGCGTCCGGCTTGGAAAGTGAGGTCGCCGCCATTGCCAGTAGGATTATTAGTCGTTATCGGACTGTTGAGAGTAATATCGTTGTTAGCTTGCAGAACTACTGCTGTACCCGTGTCTAAAGTTTGGCGCAAAAAGTTGGTGGTGAGGGTGACAGTGGAATTTTGCCCTCTACTAAAGGTGAGCAGGTTAGGATTGGGGTTATCGAAACCAACTGCTACTCGTCCACTTCCGGCAGAAAAGAGAACTAAAAAGGTATTGTTTACCCTATCTTCAATCACCGTACTTAAACCTGCACTAGCAGTTTGACCGAAGACGCTGTTTTCTCGACTGACAATATTTTTACTATCTAAAGTTTGTCCGGTGCTGCCGTTTATCCAGGTAGCCGCTCCCGCATCCGTGACTCCCCCATTGTCCCATAATGGGCTGTTCACCACGTAATTGCCGTTGCTGAGAAAGGTAATTCCACCACTACTCACTTGGTCGTTAGCTGTAGTACCAACCAAACTGTTGGCAGTAGACACAGCACCAGTGATACCCGTGCTGCCATTGCCCCAGGTAGCCGCTCCCGCATCTGCGATTCCCCCATTGTCCCATAATGGGCTGTTCGCCACGTAATTGCCGTTGGTGAGGGCGGTGACTCCTCCATTGCTTACCCGATCGCCAATTGTACTACCCACCAAGCTGTTAGTAGTGGAGATAGCACCACTGATGCCCGTGCTACCATCGCCCCAAGTTGCTGCTCCTACATCTGTGACTGTCCCGTTATCCCAGTCAGGGCTGCTCACTACGTAATTGCCGTTGGTGAGGGCAGTGATTTTACCATTGCCAATTCGATCGTTAGCTGTACTACCGATCAAGCTGTTAGCAGCAGAGATGGGGCCTGCAACGCCAGCCTTGCCATCGCCCCAGGTGACTGCTCCTACACTTGCGATCGCTCCGTTATCCCAGGATATGCTGCTCACTACGTAATTACCGTTACTGAGGACGGTGATTCCACCGCCACCCACCTGGTCGTTATCTGTACTGCCCACCAAACTGTTAGCCGCAGAGACCGCACCTGTAGTACCCGTACTGCCATTGCCCCAGGTGACCGCGCCTGCATCTATGACTGCCCCATTGTTCCAGAATTGGCTGGTCACTACGTAATTGCCGTTGCTCAGAGCAATGACTCCTCCACTGCCTACCCAGTCATTAGATTTAGTGCCAACTAAACTATTGGCCGCAGAGACCGCACCTGTAATACCAGTCGCGCCATTGCCCCAAGTGACTGCTCCCGCATCTGTGACTGCCCCATTGTTCCAGAGTCGGCTTCTCACTACGTAATTGCCGTTGGTGAGGGCGATGACTCCACCATTCAGATCCGTACCCACCTGGTCGTTAGCTGTAGTGCCGACTAAACTATTGGCCGCAGAGACCGCACCTGTAACACCAATCGTGCCGTCGCCCCAGGTGACTGCGCCTGCATCTACGATCGCGCCATTGTCCCAAGTTGGGCTGTTCACTACGTAATTGCCGTTGGTGAGAGCAATAACTCCAGCATTACTAATTCGATCGTTCGCTGTAGTACCCACCAAACTGTTAGCAGCAGAGATGGGGCCATTAACGCCAGTCGTACCACTGCCCCAGGTGACTGCTCCTACATTTGCGATCGCCCCATTGTCCCAGCCACCGCTTCTGACTACGTAATTGCCGTTGGTGAGAGCGATAACTCCACCACCACCCACTTGATTACCTGCTGTACTACCCGTCAGCGTACTAATCAACGCTCCCGTGAAACCGTTATAAAGATAAACCGCCCCTGCATCATTTCCCCCAATGTTATCTCCAGGTTTAGCAACAACGATATTCCCCGTACTCAAGGGTACAGTTTGCATATTAGTACCTGTGCCACCGGGGTTAGGGTCTACCAAATCAAAGGATGGAAAACCTCCTGTAATGTCATCAATGACAATATTTTTCGGGTCGAGCAGCAGCGTCCCTGCCAGTCCGTTGAATGCTCCAACATTCACCGCACCGGACATGGTGAGGTTTTCTTTGCCGGAAATTTCGACAAAACCGCCGTTACCGCTAACCGTGCCACCTTGGGCGGTCACATTTCCGGCAAAGGTGGTTTGTTTATCCGACCAAACGATTACTCTGCCGCCGTTTCCTCGTGTCTGTGCATTGGCTGTTAAATTACTGGCATGATTGATTATGGTGTTCTGTGCGTTAATCGCCCCTTGCGTTCTGCCCTGAAAGTCACCACCTACGAGTATTTCTCCACCGCCAATTTTGCCGGAAGCATCTATATTACTGGCTAGCAGCCGCACGTTTTCCCCAAATAGGCGAACTGTACCACCCTGTTCTCCGGTAGCTGAGAAATTTCCTGATGAGGTAAAAACGGTATTTGCACCGCCTTGAAATGCGATCGTTCCTCCCCGTGTTTGACCATTTACTGTAGTAGCAGCGCTGCTAGTTTGGATTACTCTTCCGGTATAGTTAACGGCGATATTCCCTCCCTCGCCGCTAGTACCTTTGGCGCTAAGAGTTCCTGTATCGAGTAAGTTGTTAATTTCTATCTGAATATTGCCACCTTTTTCGCCATCGGCTACTATTTGACCCAGGTTGTAGCCCAAGCGCCCCACAATGTTGATTTGTCCGCCTTTGTCGCTACTTGCAGTTGATAATTGTCCTTGGTTAAATATTTGTCCGTTGCTACCCGTCAAGGTAATCGTGCCATCTGAATTTTTAATAACTTCGGTGGCGTTAGTGAGATTTCCACCTGTTAATAATTGCGGTATGTTGATGGGGTTGGAAATGATAGTTTGCGAATTGGTAATTGCTGATGGTGAATTATCTTTTGTTGCAATTTCCAAACTGAGAGCAAATCCCGTCTGACTGATGCGTACTAAATTCTCTCCAGGAACAGCTGCGATCGTAATATTTCCACCGGGTGCTGATAATTTGCCACTGTTTTCAATCCTGCCAGCGAGTAAGCTGAGGTCTTGTCCTGCTCCTACTGATAATTCTCCGAGATTGGCAATAGCTGCTGGCTGAGTGCTGGTGAAGGCAAAGGTATTGGGTTTACCAACTAATTCGGCATAATTATTACTGCCAATAGCGTTAAACCAATTATGATTAAATCCAATAGCATTGGCGGTAGTTGCGGTAAACGCACCTGGTAAATTTAATCTGGCATTCGCGCCGAACACGATGCCAGATGGATTCATTAAAAATAAATTGGCATTGCTACCAGTAACTTTAATTAAACCATTAATATAAGAAACATTGCCGCCGTTAATTCGTGCCAGGATATTGGCAATATTCGGTTGTGATAAAAAGTTAGCGATTTGTCCTTCGTTGAGTCCGAATTCTGTAAAGCTGTGAAATAAATTAGTGCCATCTCCAGATTGTTGCCCACCCGTGATGTCAAAACGGTTGTTGTTAGGATTGACGATCGTGCCAGTACCATCATTAGCTGGGATAATGGGTTGAGCGTTAGCAGGTGCAAGGAGTGCAAATGCTCCCGCCAATGTAAAAGCAAGGAACAAGGTAGAAGTCCTGGTAGATGACATTCTTTTACTTCTCTCTTACAGTTGATTAAATTGGTAAAATTTTTCTTACTGACCTCTGTCTTAACATACCCAAAAAAATTGTCAATGATATCATGCCTGGTGCTTGGTGCTACCAAACTTTTATAAGTTTTTCAGCATTAGCTAAGGACTAAAGTCCTTACTACAAAAGATGAAAATCTGTACTTATACGGAGAGTGCTTTGCTCGATTTAATGATATGAAAGTAACTACCAAGGACTGCCTATCATAGTGAAAGCTGCCCAATAATAAGGATGGGAAAGATCTTGATTTTTGACATTTGCTAACTCTGGTGGTAAATCGACTCCTTCCGGCTGGGAAGATAGACCGACTAATTTGTTGTTTGCGATGCGGACTTCTCCTTTAATCATGGCAATTTGTGCTTGTTGAAGTGCTTCTGATTTGATCGGTACTTTTTTTAATTGTTCGTAAAACTCTGTCATTAATGCTAAAGTTCCTTGATCGGAAACGTACCACAAACTTGCTAAAGCAGATTTAACGCCAGCAGCGACGGCTAAACCGCCAAAACCCAATTCAGCTTGTTCGTCTCCTACAGCAGTACGACAAGCACTTAATACTAATAGTTCAATAGATGAATTACTCCATCCGATTTCTCGTAACTGATTCAAGTTTAATTGGGAATTCCAAAGTTGGATATAAGATTTATTTGGTTCTCCTCTTTGAAAATTTGCGTGCGTTGCTAGGTGAATGATTCTAAAAGGTTGTCTTGAATGTTGCTCTCTGAGATTTGCATAAGTGAAATCTTCGTTGAGGAAAGTTTTGCCTTGCCAGATGTTGTTGGCAATGAGTGACAATTCAATTGGTACGGCTGGTAAGGGTGATTGGTTGGAAAATTTAGAGGCTCCCATTGCTAGGATTTGCGAGTTTCTAATATCTTGGTAGCGGGTATCGACTAAATTGATGCTGGGTATTAATCCCAAACTATATTTCTGCACTAAAAAGTTTTCACCGTCATGTAATGCAGCGACTGGAAGCGATCGCAATCCGACATCTAATGAAAACACCAATGTATCTATTCCTTGTGCTTTCAGTTCTGCTTCTACAGGTGAAATTATCCATTTATACAATTGTTGAGCAGGTTTTAAGTAGGTGGTGGTGTTTCTTCTGGTGACATCGGTTATTTCGGAAGTAAAATTTCTGACTACTTGCCGCAGAACTTCTCGTTGTACTTCTGGCACGCTACGATAAATTGGCTTACCTTCGGGAGTGAACAACACTAAATCTAGTTGATTTGGTTGCACGAATACGTAAAGAATGGCAGGTTTTTTACCTGTTTCTCCCGCAATATTTCCGAGAATATTTTGAGTTCTTTCTACCGAAACAGTTGAAGATGAATCGGCAAGCGTACCGTTTGGCAATAAGTTATTGCCAAAGTAATTTTCATATTCTTGTTGCCTTAGATCCTCAATTTGCGCGATCGGTACTTCTACGTTAACTTTTTCAAGTCCAGAAGCGATATTTTCACGGAGTACGGCAGTTGTATCTAGAGAGGATCTAGCAGAGATTTCGTTAGGTTTATCGATCGCTGTAGATGACAAAGTTACCCCTTGGGGATTTGGGGAAATTTTCGTCTCTGAATTTGAGGATATGTTTTGGATTATTTCCTCTGGTACTGGTGGAGATGCGATCGTTGCTGGTGGCGGAAGTGTTGGTTCCTGTACCGCTAGTGGCGGTGCGATCGGCGGTGGTGGTGCTGTTGGTTCCTGTACCGCTAGTGGCGGTGCGATCGGTGGTGGTGGCGGAAGTGTTGGTTCCTGTACCACTGGTGGTGGTGCGGTCGGTGGTGGTGGCGCAGTTGGTTCCTGTACTACTGGTGGCGGTGCGATCGGTGGTGGTGGTTGCTGTCCCCCAGGCGGTGGCGGTTGCTGTCCCCCAGGCGGTGGCGGTTGTTGCTGTCCACCAGGAGGCGGCAGTTGCTGTCCACCGGGAGGTGGTGGTTGCTGTCCCCCAGGCGGTGGTGGTGGTTGCTGTCCACCAGGAGGCGGCGGTTGCTGTCCACCGGGAGGCGGTGGTGGTTGTTGTCCACCGGGAGGCGGCGGTTGCTGTCCACCGGGAGGTGGTGGTGGTTGTTGTCCACCGGGAGGCGGCGGTTGCTGTCCACCGGGAGGTGGCGGTTGCTGTCCACCGGGAGGCGGCGGCTGCTGTCCACCGGGAGGTGGCGGTTGTTGTTCCCCACCAGGCGGTAGCGGTTGTTGTTCCCCACCTGGTGGTGGTGGGGATGTGGGATTTTGTGGTGGTGGGGATGTGGGATTTTGTGTTGGTGGGGATGTGGGATTTTGTGTTGGTGGAGATGTGGGATTTTGTGTTGGTGGAGATGTGGGATTTTGTGTTGGTGGAGATGTGG
>CAZJJR010000066.1:15928-23504 GCA_964546365.1 uncultured bacterium
GATTTTGCGGTGGGGATGTGGGATTTTGTGGTGGTGGCGCACCTTCGGTAATTACTTGGGTTTGACCTTGAGTGAAAGGCCCAAAATAAGACCCAGGCGCGACTGTTTGACCAGTTCCAGAGGTAATATTGCCAGCTGTACCGTTAGTGGTGGCATCACCAGCTACGTTAAAGGGAGTAGTTGGGCCACCAGCGTGGCGAATCACGATCGGCCCTCCCCCACTTCCCCCGGCGGTGGAAATGCTGGATGTGGTGCTATTGCGATCGACAAATGAACTCGTAGCGCGGAAAAATCTTTGAGTAGTAATATCAACTGTTCCACCAGTACCGCGACTACCTCCTTGTGCGTTGATGTATTCTACTTGAATGTCGTTGAGAGGATCGAGAGTAACATTGCCTCCGTTTCCTTCATTGGCACTAGAGTTGATTTGTTTGGCAATAATTTGAATCGGTGCAATAACGGTAATTTGTCCGCCTTGGGTATTTCCGGAAGAATTTAAGTTGCCTGTTTGCACGGTTTGCGATTGTGCAGTCAAATTGATGTTACCGCCAGCACCGTCGCTATTGCTGGAATCAAGATTGACTGTACTGCTATCAATGCTTGTGCCGGTTAGGTTGATTGCACCACCAATAGTATTGATGTTTTTGGTAACAGTTAAAATTCCAGAACTTTTAACTGTTACATTTCCACCGTCAGTCAGTAAAGTGCTACTGGGAAAGTTGAAATTAACTTGACTGGGAGGAGTAACGCCACCAATAATGATATCTGCTCCGTTGCTGTTAATATCTCCGTTGAGATTAACAATCGCAGGGGTATTAATGGTGAGAGGATTTTTAATTTCTGATTCACCAGAACCGAGTGCGATCGCACCTGTAGTGATATTATTGGGTGCAGTCATCGCGATCGCACCACCACCAGCAGTACCGGAATAAGTATTGAGCGTACCCGCACTAGTATCGATGTTTCCAGCGTTACTTCTTAACGTGATGTTGCCGGAAATGTTAGTTGAATCTCCACTTGCACTAGTATCCAAACTACCAGTTCTTACATCGTTTTGAGCAGTTAATTGTACTGCACCACCGTTACTGGTCGTTGCGGTAGTTTTTAAAGTACCTACAGTGGTATCGATGCTGCCTGAATTACTAGTTATGATGACATTCCCAGCATTAAAAAATCCGGTGGCGCTAGTATTGATATTTCTTGTTTTAATATCTCCTGGCGCGGTTAGTTTTACTTCGCCTCCGATACCTATTGCACCGGAGGAATTAATATCGCCAGTACTAGTATCTATTTTGCCTATCGTGCTGGTGAGAGTGATATTTCCACCACCACCATTAGTAATGGCATTAGAAGATAAATTACTCGTGTAAATATCGCCGTTTGCATTAAGCGCGATCGCACCTCCATTTCCACTAGCATTAGAAGTGTTTAAAGTACCCGCTCTGGTATCGATTAATCCGCCATTGCTAGTAATGGTAATTCCGGCTGGTGCGGACAGGTCGCCCGTGATAACATTTTGATTGGCGATCAAATTAATCGAGGCGTTGTCTTGTCCGGAAATCGTACCGCCAGAAAATGCGATCGCACCTGCACCTTGGGGAGAGCGAATCGTTACCGGGTCTTGAAACGTAACTGGAGAAGCAAATGTAATAATCCCGCTGCCATCTACCTTACCAATCGTAATCGAGCTAAAACCATTTTGGATATTATTCAAGTCAGTGGCAGTTAAATCTAATGCGATCGTATTTGCAGAACCACCAATATTAATATTTTGCTCGACTCTTGCTGGTTCCAACACTAGCGTACTGCTACCAGTTACTTGACCGCCAAAATCAATTTCATCTGCCGTTAAAGTCAGCGGATTACTACCCGTAGTCAAACTAGAACCAAAAGAAATTCCCGCCGTTCCTGGATTAAATAATACATTTCCATTCAGCGTTACCGGGCCGCTAAACTTAATATTATCATCGCTAGTAATAATATCACCTGCGATAGACACAGGGCTGCTGGTACTTTGATTAAATTCCCCGTCCAAAAACATATCTGCCGCAGCAGCGATATTCAGCGTACCATCATTATTAATAGTTAAATTGTTCAATTTAGTGATGTTGCCGACAGCACCGTTAAAAGTAACATCTCCTGTAGAAGTAGTTGTAACAGTTAAACTTTGTGTACCAGCAGTTTTTCCGTCAATGGTATTATTAAAAATAATCGAACCACCATTATTCGTATTGACAGTGATATTGCTGGTGATGTTAACTGGATCGTTATACGTTTGATTGCTTTGGGTGTCGATATTGCCATTAATTTCAGTAGTGCCACCCACATTTGTAGTGACGCTGTTTGCGTAGACAGTACTGTTGAAGCGAGTAGTACTACTGCTGTTGGCAGTGATGTCATTAAGAATTTGATCGTTACCGATACTGCCGTTGAAAAGAATATTACCACTGCCAGCATTGAGAGTGAGGTCTTCTATTCCATCATTACCGTCAATGGTACTGTTAAAAATGATATTTCCGTTATTGGTGGTAGTGAGAATGGCACTACTTATTATCCGAACGCTATCGTTATAAGTTTGATCGCCAGCGGTAGTGATATCGCTGCTAATAAAAGTTCTGCCATCGGCATCTGTGGAGATAGAATTAGCTTTGATTGTATCGAAAAACCAGGTAGTACCGCTGCTATTAGCGATGATGTTACCGAGTGGGTTGATGTTGCCAACAGGTTGGCTGAAATTAATACTGCCGCTGCCAGAATTGAGGGTAAAGTTTTCCCCAGTGGTGCTATTAACTGTATTGTTTAAATTAATATTGCCGTTACCAGCAGCAGTATCGAAGATAGCGTTACCAATCAGAGTAAGTGCGCCATCAAATGTGATATTACCGCCTGTAGTGGTAATGTTGCTTCCCAGTTTTACTGGACTATCGCCAATTTGCTGGAAATTTCCCGTCAGATTGATATTTGCGCTATTGGGAATAACGATCGCACCAGCGCTAGTACCATTATTTTGAATTAACAGATTTCCAGCTTTGATGATGCCATTTAAAGTAATATTTCCACTGGCATTGTTCGTCAAACCAGCACCATCACTGATAGTAATATTAGTATCTCCAACACCAGAATCGATCGCAACTCCGGTAGCAATATTAATAACTGCACTACCCGGGTCTCTGTTGGCATCTACCACACCATTAGAACTGGTTTCATTGGCAGTCAAAGTTAAATTGCCGTTATCAGTAACAATATCTTTATTTACTATAATACTTCTTCCCGCTTGTAAGGTAATTGCGCCTCCATCTCCTGATGGATTGTTAGTAATAATTGGCTCATTTACAGTAATGTCATTATTCGCTTGCAACACTACACTCGTACCCGTGTTAGTATTATCAGTAATATTGCTGGCGGGAATTGTGCTAGGTTGGTCGGGAGTATCGCTGAAATTAACAGAAGTGTCATTTATAGGTGGTGTGCCGATCGTGATATCTTTGGGATCGAGTAATAAAGTGCCGGGATTACCTAGATTTGCCCCTGCATTAACTATTCCGTTAAAAAGCAGCGACTCTTTGCCGGAAACTTCAACAAATCCGCCATTTCCGCCTTCTTTTCCCCCACGCGCTAAAATATCGCCGAAAAATTGAGTAGATCGATCGGCCCAAACTATCACTCGACCGCCGTCACCTTTAGTAATAGCATTAGCGGTAATAATAGAATTTTCACTAACTAATGTTTGCGAAGCATTAGGTACGGTTCCTTTTCCTTGAAAATCTCCGCCAACTAAGACTCTACCACCGCTATTATTTCCAGAAGCATTAATATTTCCTGCTAATACGCCTACTCGATCGCCTAAAATTTGTATCGTTCCCCCTATTTTGGAACCAGAAGTGTCAATAGTACCAGAAGCAATGGTAATGCCTGGTTTTGGCACTATGTTTATTCCAGAACCGATGAGTTGAATTGTCCCATCTGGGTTAACAGCAACTCCTGTAGCATTGCCAGCTTTTCCACCAGTTAACATTTGGGGTAACGATGCAATTGGCAATGTCCAATCATTCGGTTGGCTGACATTTTGTGCCGGGTTTTGCACGTCTAAGCTAAGCACGAATCCCGGTTGCGATAATCGCACCATGCTACTTCCCGGTACGGAAGCAATGGTAATTTGACCTTGTGGTGCAGTTAAATTACCAGTGTTAATCACATTGCCAGCTAATAAGGTTAAATCTTGCCCATTTCCTACTGCTAAATTACCGGAATTGATGATGCTTCCCGATTGTTGCATGGTAAAGGCAAAAGCGTTGGGGATGCCAACTAATGCCGCATGATTATTATTGCCAATTGCGTTAAACCAATTATTACCAAATCCTATTCCATTGGCGGTAGTGGCTGTAAAAGATCCTGCTACGTTTAAAGTAGCATTTGAGCCAAACACGATGCCAGATGGATTCATTAAAAATAAGTTGGAATTGCCACCTGTAATTTGAATAAGACCGTTAATATGAGAGGCATTGCCGCCGTTTATGCGGGCTAAAATATTTAAAATATCCGGTTGCGATAAAAAGTTAGCAATTTGACCGGAGTTTAAGTTAAATTCTGTGAAGCTGTGAAATAGATTTGCACCATCTCCGGATCTTTGACCGCCCGTGATGTCAAAACGATTACCATTAGGATTGACGATCGTACCAGTGTTATCGTTTGCTGGGATAATCGGTTGGGCGGTGGTTGGTGCAACTAGTGCGAACGTTCCCGTCAGCAAAGAACTAAGCAAAAAGGCATAAGTTCCAGGAGATGGCATTTTCTAATCTCACTTTGAGAAAAATGATAAATTTAGTCATTAATCTTTATTCTTTATTAGCATAGCCACAAAAATTGTCAAATTTTTAATTAAGATAAATTACGCAGCTTTTTTGCAAAATTTATATCATAAGTATGACATTTTTCAATCAGTAATATCACCGATATATTCAAAAATGCTAATAGCCGCTACCAGCCTAGATCGGGACAATAAAAAGCTATTTTTATTAGTCAAAAGATTTTTGATCTATCCAGGGACTAGGGAACAGGGAAAAAGGTTACGCACTAAGGAATGGAAGAAACAGCGATGATGGGTGCAATATCTTGGCTACCATAGCAATATCAAGTGTCATTATCAAGTATCGAGAATGTTTATGCAAAATTTTGGTGGTGAATGGATGCGAGACTATAACCCAGATGAGGATAAAATTGTGATGGCGTTGATTCTCGCTATCAAATTTGGAGACTGGGAATCAGTTAAAGCTCTAATACCTCTTCAACCAGATATAAATGAAAGGGATAGTATGGGCGACCGGACACCTCTGATGCACGCAGTTTGTGAAGGGTCTTTAGATACTGTCAAATTGCTGGTTGAAGCGGGTGCTGATGTTAATTTAAGAGGTAATTTTGAGCCAGAAGATGAGTTTGCTTTAAATATAGCTGCTTATACTGGTAATCGAGAGATTTTTGAATATTTAGCTCCTCTAACTTCGCCAAATCTGCTAGCAATAGCAGAAAGAACCTTGAGCCAAAGGAATCAGTGATATAGCGCCCAAAGGCGCGATCGAGCGTTCAATTATAAATATTTAAATAGTACTTTTTAAATGAATTTGAAAAATGTCAAACGATCTTTTACCATTGCTTATTATGTGGAAATACAACGGACTAAAAACTTAATTATTTAAATTTCTAATCCCCAGTTTCCTATGATGACGGCAATTTGGTATGAAATGGTGTACGCCACAGGATCGAAGTATCAGCGTCACAAGTTTGTCATCTTTGTTAGTCATTATGTAAACAAGCTTTCCTTAGCTCCCACCTCACAACTAAAGAAGAGATAGGCATATTAATCCCCAGAGGCAGTTTCCTCTGGGTTTTTTACTTTAGTATATATAGTAGGGAGAATATATTATGATAATGAATCAATTTATCACCGAGCAACGTCATTAAGAAGTGGAAGACCCAATTCGGACATCAGTTGTAGATTGAAAGGAGTAGTTAGCAATATGAAACTTAACATCCTACTAGCCTTTCCTGTTGCGATCGCCATTCTCACTCTAGGCGCAGTCCCAAGTAAAGCCTTGTTCAGCCCAAATACTTCTAGTACGAATAATCTGAAGCAACAAGATAGTACGGTGATCCGTACTATGAATATAGAGCTAAATCGGGCGAAAAACTTTGCTAGGCGGGCAGCCGAATCCGCTAACGGAGGCTTGGGTCGGTATCGTGCTGAAGATTCCATGCACGGCCCATCAAGAGAAGCTCCCTTTGTAGATAATGGCGACGGCACTTGGACGTTCAAATTTAAAGGCAGAAGACCTGAGTCTAACGTTTACACCATTGAGAGCGTAGTTACCGTTTCTCAAGATGGAAAACGGATTACTGTCGATTATAATGGGCCAATTCGCAATTAATTTTGGCGAACAAAAAAAAAAAAGGGATCGGGAAATACTACTTTAGTTAAGCATGGCCGCTTTTACTATTCACAGCAAGGGGCAGGGAGAAAGATTGGTGGCGCAAAAGCCAGTGAATTGGTAAAAGAAAGAGTGCAAAGTAGAGAGCAAGGGAGTGTTAAAGGGAGCGGTAAAAAAACAGCCTTCTACACTTCCGCCCTTCCCTAAACAAGCTTAATTTTCTCTTATATTACTGGTAGCCGATTAAGAACGATTTTGCGTTTTTCCTTATTCTTTGTTACCTATACGAGTTGCAGTAATTATGGTAAGATGAGTATAACTAGTGAAAGAGCAACGGGTAGTTTTTGCTAGGCTAAGGATAGAGTGCAAAAATGTGTTTGAATTTGCCTTACGGAAGATGCAAAGGTAGTGGTATTTTTATTATTAATATAAGATAAGTTAATCCAAATATAAGGGTAATCCAATGGGTCTTGCATCTGAAATGAAAACGAGAGATGCTGTTTCCTCTAATTTATGTATTTCCACTATCTATCGCTGGAGAGACTGGCGGTAGACAGTCTTTACAGCCTTATGTAGAGCCTGAGGTGTTGGAAGTAGCCGATCGCAAACCGGAAACGCAGGCTTTGGCAACGAGCCAGCCAAAATTAGCGGCCAAAAAACCAGTCTGTCCTCATATCTTATTCACGATCGTGGTAGTACTCCTGTGTACGTTAGGCTCTTTCCATCAACCGAAAGAGGGCGTGGTAAAACCCGTATCTACTTTGCAAACTACTAACGTGACGAGTAAATAACTATTACTTGAGACTTAGAAATGGGCAGACCGTAAAATTTGTTTCCTATCTGTTTTCTCTATAGCTAAAAAATAAATACCTAATTTACCGAAAATAATTAGCTAGCTACTTAAGCGATCGCGTTATCTGCGTGTTTTCCTTGTTGAAGAGTGAGGAGGCATTTCAGTCAAGGTAATCTCGATCGCTAATTGTTCTATTCCATTAACTTATCAGTAGATACACTCGGTAATTTTTAATCAGCCGGCTGCTGAAATGTCAGCGACTAACTTGACTCGTCCTTTCATCACTGCTCTGAGCAGTCTGTTTACAGAGCTTCTATCTTCTTCATCTAAGATCGGAACAGCACACGTCTGAAAGAGTGTA
>CAZJJR010000066.1:23531-25051 GCA_964546365.1 uncultured bacterium
ACTAACAGAAACAAGGATTTCAGAAATAGCACCGGGAAGTAGGTTAACTGGAGACATGGTTAAATCCTTGAATTCCACAACTCTAATATGCAGTATTTTCTCTCGATCGACCAGCGATCGATCCAATAAATATCCTGTGAGAATTACGGATTTTTTTTGTGATCTAAGTCATTATACGGATGTGATTTGAATCACATAAACCCAATGAATGCCCAATCTGTGTATGTTTCCCGATCTGTCGGTCTCTTTCTCCATCAAAACTTTAAAGTAGAGCAGCAATTACACTGAGACTCTTTCACCAGCTGATAGTAGCCCAAGCAAATAGTAAAGGGTTGAGGGGGAACTGCCCTCACCAATTCTTATCGTTTCCCCAGCATTAGATAAGTAGTCATCTCTCCCCTGCCTTTGACACTGATTACTCCCCAAACCTGAAAAATATATTCCTCTTTCAATAGTTCGTAAACTTCGCTGGTGACTTGAATGCAATCCGGCAGACCGTGGGATTCCATGCGGCTGGCAATATTTACAGTGTCTCCCCACAAATCGTAAATAAACTTTTTCAAGCCGATCACCCCAGCCACTACTGGGCCGGTATTGATCCCGATCCTGATCCGAAAGTCTTGACCCGCTACAATATTGAATTCAGCTAAGGCTTTTTGCATATCCAGCGCCATATCCGCGATCGCTCGTGCGTGATCCGTTCGAGGAATCGGCAGACCAGCCACCACCAAATAAGCATCTCCGATCGTCTTAATCTTTTCCAAATCGTGTTTTTCTGCCAATTGGTCAAATAAAGAAAAAATTTGGTTGAGCAACTCCACCATTTCCGTCGGCGGGATGCGAGTCGATAGTTGAGTAAAACCAACAATATCAGCAAACAAAACCGAAGCTTCCGGAAACTGTTCTGCTAAAGTAGTGTTAGTAGACTGCTTCAAACGATCGGCGATCGATCGAGGCAAAACATTCAGTAACAAACGCTCGGACTGCGCCTGTTCTGCTGCTAATTGTTCGTAAGCGATTTCCATCTGCCGACGAGCCTTAAATTCAGCTTTTTGCAAACGCTCGTACAAGTAAACCGATAAATTACAAATAAAACAAATCCAAAACAAAAATAAATATAACAAAGCTTGGTTCAACCAAGGCGCTGGCATAACAGCGGGTTTCCCCAACACCAATTGCATCCCGAAATAATAAGCAAATACCCCCAACTGAGACAACAAGTGCAACCACCAACGAACGGGGATTAAAGTAGCCATCCCGAAAAACGCCAAAGGCCAACCAAGAATATCCGGTTCTAAACTATGGTTAGCGGTGGTAAGGATAAACGACGGAATAATCGTCATAGACCAACAAAAAGCCAGCAATACCCAACCGGGAGAATTGCGCCCTTGAGGAGTTCTCAGGAATAGCAAACAGATCGACAGAGTAACTTCTACAGCCAGACGCACCGTTAAAGCTAAGGGTCGAAAATGTTCTGGTCTGACCAGAAAGTTTCTGAGTTGCAAAATGATAAAACTTAA
>CAZJJR010000067.1:0-24931 GCA_964546365.1 uncultured bacterium
TTCAGAATTCAGGAGTCAGGAGCCAGGAGTCAGTATTGAAGAATCAACGGTTAGTCTTGAGAACTATCCAAGTTAGGATTGAAGGTTCATTATTCTGAGTCCTGAATTCTGACTCCTGTATTCTTTTTATCTAACTTCTGCGACGGGAAGGAGTTGTAGCAGGAGTAGTATTATTAGGACGTGGGTTGGCGGTGGTAGTACCGACTACTGGAAGACGTTGGGTAATTACAGTCATGCCATCTGGATGAATTAAAACTGAGGAAACCCAATATTTACCGGGAGTAGTTGGACGTGCAACTTTAAAGATACCGCCGCCATTGAGTCCTTCTAGTTCGATCGCGTTGGCGTTATGATATTTATCTGCTCTGACGGGTTCTTGTATAGCAGCGCCTAGTAACAAATCATCCCCTAAAGGTTCGCGCACGATCGCATCATAGTTAAATTCTTGTCCGGTGCGAACTTGTTCGGGTAATGTAACATCAACTGTGGGCGGTTTATCGCCAGAAGTTAGCTGAGTTTGTTCGCTCAAAATTTCCTGACTGACAATTTGCTGATTTTCAAATCTTTGGCGGGACCTAATCGTAGAGTTAATCGTCCAGTCTCTACCCTGTTGTGGTTGCGTTCCGGAAATTTTCGTAACTGTTTCTGCCACAATTGCATTACCTTGGGATTCCCAAGAGGTTAATTGGGTGCTGTAAGTTAATTTGGGATAACGCTGCCAAAGTTGGGTGAGAGTTGATTGTAGGGTTTGACGGTTCAAGCCATCAGAATGGGTAAAATTCGGGCTGTAGTACTGCATCACCCCTTGTACGTTACGGCTGTTGGCAGCAGCATCGATTTGAGATATGGTATTTTTCAGTTCGGGCGGTGCGGTGTCGGGAGAGGCTGCGTGGGCGCTCGTCCATCCAGCCGATAAACCGATACTCAGTAAAACAGCGAGAGGAAAACCGTTCTGTTCCCAACGAGTTAGGTGAGAAAGTTGTTGAGTGACGCCTTTAAGCAAATTTAGAGGGTTACGCATCGGTAAGATTTTGAAGTCAGGCTAGTAATGTCGCTTTTGTTAGATGCTAACTGAGAAAGAGAATTTGGATCGACAAGTGGCTGCCCCCGAAGGAAAAGCCAACCCACCGCGAAGACTGTTGATAGCTGCTAGTGGTACTGGCGGACATTTGTTTCCAGCCCTCGCCCTTGCAGAACAATTGCCAGATTACCAAATTGAGTGGCTGGGTGTTCCCAACCGCTTGGAAAAACAATTGGTGCCTTCTCAGTATCCCTTAAATACGATTACGGTAGAAGGGTTTCAAAAACCGTTAGGTTTGGGGACGCTGCGGATTATTGCACAGTTCGCTAGCGCGATCGTTACTTGTCGTAAACTGCTCAAAGAGGGAAATTTTAATGGGGTGTTTACTACTGGTGGGTATATTGCAGCACCAGCGATTATTGCTGCGCGATCGCTTGGGTTACCTGCGGTTTTACACGAAGCCAACGCTCTACCCGGTAAGGTTACTCGGTTTTTGAGTCCTTGGTGCAGTACGGTGGCGGTGGGTTTTGAAGCGGCAGCTAAGTATTTACCCCGTGCGAAGAATGTAGTTTATACAAATACTCCGGTGCGATCGCAGTTTCTCTCTCCCCAAAAACTCGATCTGCCCATCCCGGACAACGTTCCCCTCATTGTAGTAATTGGTGGTTCTCAAGGCGCAGTAGCCGTTAATAAAATGGTACGAGAATGCGCTCCCGCTTGGTTTGAAGCAGGCGCTTGGGTATTCCATCAAACGGGAGATAAAGACCCCGAAGCAGCTAATTTAAAGCATCCGCAATACATTCAAGTGCCATTTTATGACAACATGGCTGGCTTGTTGCAACGCGCTAACTTAGCAATTAGTCGTGCTGGTGCCGGTTCTTTAACGGAATTGGCGGTTACTGGAACGCCTGCAATTTTAATTCCTTATCCTTTCGCCGCCGAAGATCATCAATTTTTCAATGCTTCCGTGTTTAAAGATGCTGGTGCGGGTTTAGTTTTTCGTCAATCTGAATTAACATCTCAAATATTGCAAGAACAAGTATTGAGTTTGTTAAAATTACCGGAAAAAATACAAAAAATGGCTGATGCTGCTGTTAATTTAGCAGTAAAAGATAGCGCTGGAAAATTGGCAAATTTAGTCCGGAAATTGATGTAATTTATCATTGGTCATTGGTCATTGGTCATTAGTTGTAGTAGGTTGGTTTGAGGAACGAAACCCAACTAAATTGATAGTTTGTAGTGAGTGAGGACTTTAGTCGAATAGCACGCTTGTTAAGCGAGGCAGAGCCTCTTGACTCTAGTGCCCAGGCTCAGCCTGGGAACTAGGATAGGAGGCTCCGGCCTCCTTTTCGGACTAAACTTAGTGACATTCGACTTTAGTCCTTATTGAGAGGACTGAAGACCTCACTACAAACAATTTCTTAACTTCAATCAATTACTCGTCTTGTTATTTGAAAGAGGTTTATACTCACGAGTTAATCGCAAATCTAAAAGTACTTGCACGGCACAAGCTAAAGTCACTAAAATTACTACTATCAGCGGTGATAGACTTACACCACCAATCGCGATAACTAATATGAAAGCGGCAGAAAACAGACGATAAGTAGCTAAACTTTTGCGATACTTTGAGATATGCAAAGAACAACTAATAATGTGAATAACAGCGAGGGAAAATAAGCACATTGCTAGGGAACCACCAATTAGCCATCGATCGACCTCTGGAAGGATTAATTTAGTTTTGCTGGATACGATTATATGTTCCACGCCTACACCAGTAGCAGCAATACCAATGGCGAGAAATAAATGAGAATAAAGCCAAATAAAGCTGGCTTTTCTATTACCTGCTCGCATTTCTTCTAAGGGAGAACCGTCAGCGCTGTCGAAGTACATCCACCACAAGCTAAAAGCAATAACTATTCCCAGTAAAGCTATCACTACTGATAAAATTCCCCATTGCAATTGGGAAGCTCCTTTTACTACGCTGATGACTGCTTCACCCAACACGATAATAGTAAATAAACCGATTCTTTCGGCGACATGGTTAAAACTGGGCGGTACTTTGGTAAGCAAATTTCCAGCTGCTACGGGTATGCTTAAATCAATAATCAAACCGAATGCCCAAACTGCAAACCGCCAAGGAGTTGGCACGAAAATAGAGATTAACCAAACGATCGCAACGAGGCTATATCCTCTCATGTACCAACTGGTTAAAGGACGCGCTACGGGTATAAAGTACCAAGCACCAAAATACTGCAAAGTTAATACGGCTTTGACGGTGGCGTAGGAGAGTGCAAAACCAATGGAAGTGGTGTCTAAGCCATGATGGACGTTGACTGCTAAAATTGCGATCGCTACCATTTGAAATAAGGTCAGCAGCCTATGCCCTAAGTCGTCGGTATCAAAACGGGTAGCGTAAAAAGTCGCGCCCACCCACGCCCACCAAATTGGTACGAAAAGCAATACAAATCCCAAGAAACCCCACAAGGAAAGATGTCCGTTTAGATAATGGGCTACTTCCGAAATAGCTGCTACAAATACTAAATCGTAAAATAGTTCCAGCCAAGTGGCGCGTCTTTCTTCTTCTTCTTCTCCCACAGTACGCAACCGGGGAGGCTCCCACATATTTTTTGCCATCTTTTTTCCCTTAGTATGATAGGCTGGATTTAGCTTTCCACAAAATGCAAGTTCTATCAGTTAACTAGGTAACTAGTAGTGAATTATTACTAATTTTATGATACTTTTGAAAAATAATTACATAGTCCTAATTTAGGAAGTAGTAGCTAGAATTCAGAGTAAATTAGAATAGGGCTGGTGAAATAATAAATTGGTTTAACTGCCTTACTCATTTTTTATTAAGAATTAGGATGATTTCCTCGCACGGGAATTTCAATATAAAATTCTGTACCTTTACCTAATTCTGATTCGCAAAGCAGGGTGCCATCGTGCTTTTCTACTATCACTTGATAACTAATTGATAAGCCTAGTCCGGTGCCTTTTCCAATGGGTTTAGTAGTGAAAAATGGATCGAAAAGACGCTTTTTTACATCTGTTGTCATTCCGGGGCCATTGTCAGCGATTTTGATTAAAACTCGCTTAGGAGAGACTGTCTCGACGACTGCGGTGCTAATTGCGATCGTACTGGGGTTGTTTTTAATTTCTTCAGTAGAACGTTGTGCATTGTAACTATCTAAAGCATCGATCGCATTAGCAATAATGTTCATAAATACTTGATTGAGTTGTCCTGCATAGCATTCCACTAAGGGGAGATTACCGTATTCTTTAATCACTTGAATAGGGGGATGTTCTGGTTTGGCTTTTAAGCGATTTTGCAATATTAATAAAGTGTTATCTATACCTTCGTGAATATCGACTGGCTTCATTTCTGCTTCATCGAAGCGGGAAAAGTTTCGCAAACTGAGGACGATTTGGCGAATGCGTTCTGCACCCATTTTCATCGAAGCCAGCATTTTCGGCAAATCTTCGATCAGAAATTCGATATCGCTGTCTTCAGAATACTCTTCTATTTCTGGATGAGTATTGGGGTAGTGGCGTTGGTAAAGACGCATCAATCCTAGTAAATCATCAACATATTCATGGGTATGAGTCAAGTTACCGTAAATAAAGTTAACTGGGTTATTTATTTCATGGGCTACTCCGGCAACTAACTGCCCTAAACTGGACATTTTCTCGGTTTGAATGAGTTGGACTTGGGCTTTTTTGAGTTCTTCGATCGCAACTTCTAATTCTTTGGCTTTTTCCCTTTCCCTTGTTTCTGAGGCGCGTAAAGCTTCGTCGGCTTGTTTGCGATCGGTAATATCGTTATTAATTTCTAGCATCGCTATTATATGACCCAATTCATCTCGTTGTAAAGTCCAACGGCTAGCTACAATTATTTGCGTTCCATCACGCTTAGTGTGAATTAGTTCTCCTTCCCAATGACCTTTTTCCAAAAATAATTCAATAACTTCTTCAAGCGGTTTCGGAAAAATAGTTTGCAAGAAAGTGTGGATATATTTACCAATACACTCAGCTTTTGTCCAACCATACAGCTTTTCGGCTCCTTGATTCCAATAAATGATTTGGTCATCCAAGTCTCGAATAATAATACTGTCGTTAGCCAAGTCCAAAATTTGCATATTTTGCTGCAAATTTTGCAGTACTTCTTTCAGTTGTTTGGCTTGTGTTGTACGTTCTTGGACGAGATATTCGACTTGGATAGTATGACGCAAAGCCATCATAATGTATCCAGTCACGAAAGCAGTTAATATTAATCCGATGAATAGGGTTATCCATGCTGTTGAATAAGTAAAAACTCCCATGTAATCTGCTTCTGGAACCAACAAGAGCGACCACTGACGATCGGCAACTCGCAACGTGCGAGTACAGAGTTTTTGGTTCTGCCAGCAAATAGATTTCTTGTCTATCTTTAAGGGTGTTTCGCGACTAATATCGGTAATAAGTTGCCGATTTGCTGATTGATAAAATGATAAAAAATTTTCTTTAGTAACTGATGAATCATCCAATAAATAAAAGTTAATTTTATTTAAATCTGACTCCTCTAAAGCGACTTTGATAATATCAGCGATTTGAAAAGCACTGGTAATTACTCCCTGGAAGTTTTGGCGACGCGATGATAAGCTTTTGAGGGAAGCACCTTTGCGATAAATCGGTTGAAATGTCAAAAAACCTATTTGTTTGGTGCGGATAATCTCGATCCGTCCGGTAGTAGCCATCTCCCCTGTATCTCTTGCTTTTTCTAAAGCGGGACGCCGCCGGGAGTCAGAAATCAAATCGAAGCCTAAGGCTGTTTGTGAAGTATCTGCTGAAATTAAATAGGTAATGGGAAAATATTCCGGGCGCTGTCTGGCTCTCACCATCCGCCTTTGGGTTCCCTCTTCTATAATCTGAAAGGTGGGATAGCCTTCGGATCTGACTGCCTGCTCGAAAGCGTTGCGCTCTGCTGCTAGTACTCGTGGCGCCCAATTGAATCCCAGAATGCTAGGATATCGGGCAACAAAGTCTTCGACAAATATTTGAAATTCTTGTCGAGAGATTTTTTCAGATGCCGCATACAACTTGCCTGTTGCGCGTTGCATCCCTAAATTTATATCGATATTTCTTTGTAAGGCACTAGCCAATTCATCTGATTGGGTCTTAAATTGAGCTATTTTGTTTTGCTTTTCCAAGTTTCCTACTGTTAAGCTACCAATAACGGATAATAACGTACCCGCGCCCAGCATCAGTAATGCTGGTGTATAACGGCGCTTTTGAGATAAAGGCATATTAGTGAATTTAGGTTTTGCTGATAGTGCTGTTATATCAAAAGTAGATCGCACTTTAGTAAACGCGATCGCGATCGGGACATGGCCCCCTAGCTAACGTTTGCGATCGTTGTAGACACTTCCCGATGATAAATGGCACAATGCACAAAGGGGGATAAGCTTAAGTCGCCGATATTCTATTGTTAGCTAATATTTTAATCGGATTTGGCAGGGATTTGGCTATAAATATTTAATGTGCGATCGTTTTATCCAGTAATATATTGAGAACCTCATATTGATGGACAACTTATCACTATTGCTAGATTTCAAATAAATAAAAGTTATTTATTGTAAGAAAAATCGACAACGCCCTCATAAAACTTTTTAATGCTTTGCTGGCTTTCTAGTTGGATTTCCGGCAATATAAAATAAATTTATTAATATAGTCTGCTTCCGTCACGTCTCAATTCCTTTTTTTTACGGGATAAAGGTTATCAATATAAAAATTTACGTTCAAAACAATCGAGATACAAGACAACTAAAACCGGGCAATAATGGCGAAGTTAACTCATCATTACTAAATAATGTTGCCACTAATTGCAATTTAGCATTTTCCCGTTTGTAGACCTCAATTTTTTGCGATCGCCAATCAGCAATCCAATACTCTTGCACTCCTCTGGTTGAGTACAATTTTAATTTCGCTTCTCGATCTCGGCGTTCGTTTTCTTTCCCCGCCGATAATACTTCTACAATTAATTCCGGTGCGCCTGTCAAATGTCCAGATTCATCTACCAACGTAGCTAATTTTTCATTGCTAATCCAAATCACATCTGGCTCGACATTATCGGCATCAGAAAAAATAATACCTGGATTGATGAATGCCTCCCCTAGTCCAGTCGATCTCGACCAAGCTTGTAACTCAAAATGAAAGTTGCCACAAGTGCGTTGATGACTGAGGTGAGGGGATCTGGATATAAACAATTCTCCATCAATAATTTCGTAGCGCGTGCCATTATCTGGCAAAACTTCTAAGTCTGCCGTTGTCCAGCGCACGCCTTCATTGATTGTTTGATTCATAGAATAGCTCCGATCGCATAGCTTTATGTTAACTCACGTTTACCAACAATTGACATTATTGTAGTACGCAAGTAGTATATTAAAGTGACCAGTCAAGCGGTAACATACTTTTATGGCTCTAAAAAGGAGCAAGTCCTATGATTCCCCTCGAAAGAATTCGTAACATTGGTATTTCTGCCCACATCGATTCTGGTAAAACAACTTTATCAGAGCGAATACTTTTCTACACTGGCAGAATTCACAAAATTGAGGAGGTGCGTGGCAACGGAGATGGTGCCACGATGGACTTCATGCAGTTAGAGCGGGAAAAAGGAATTACCATTACTTCTGCCGCTACAACCTGTCTTTGGAACGACACCCAAATTAACTTAATCGATACTCCCGGTCACGTTGATTTCACCATCGAAGTCGAGCGTTCTTTGCGGGTAATTGATGGTGCGATTATGGTGCTGTGCGCGGTTGCTGGCGTGCAGTCTCAATCGATTACCGTAGACCGACAAATGAAGCGCTATCGCGTTCCGCGCATTGCATTTATTAACAAAATGGATCGCTTAGGTGCAGATCCGTTTCGAGTAGTGCAAGCGCTGAGAGATAAGCTGAATTTGAATGCTTTATTGCTCCAATATCCGATTGGTAGCGAAGATAAATTTGTTGGCATCATCGATTTAATTGAGATGACAGCAAACTATTTTGAAGGAGAGAAAGGCGAAGAAAGAGTTGTTCGATCGATTCCTGAAGAACTGCAACCAGTCGCCGCAGAAGCTAGGGAAAAAATGTTAGATAGACTATCCATGTTTTCCGAAGAAATGATGGCAAAGCTGCTGATGGATGAAGAAGTGTCGAAAGAAATGATTTGGCAAACTATTCGACAGGCAACTTTGAGTCTCGAACTAACTCCCGTGCTGATCGGTTCTGCCTTTAAAAATAAAGGAGTGCAGAACTTGCTAGATGCAGTTGCTCTTTATCTGCCATCACCGATCGATCGAGAAGTTGTAAAAGCAATTGATGTCAAAACCAATGACAAAGTTAATATTTACCCAGATCGAGATGCGCCATTAGTTGCTCTCGCTTTCAAAATCACCGATGATGAACAGTCGGGACAATTAACTTATACTCGCATCTATTCTGGCACTCTGCAAAAGGGAGAACGCATTCGCAATAGTCGCACGAATAAGACTGTTTCCGTGGGACGATTTGTGCGAATGCACGCTGACAAACGAGAACAAATCGAGCTTGCACAAGCAGGTGATATTGTCGCTTTGATTGGCGTTGATTGCGCTTCTGGTGATACTTTCTGTGGAGAAGGAATCAGCGTTTCTTTGGAAGGAATGTTCGTTCCAGATCCGGTGATCACTTTGGCAATTACGCCAAAACATCAGGAAGATTTGGATCGAATGACAAAGGCGCTTAACCGCTTTAAACATGAAGATCCGACTTTCCATGTCACGACAGATCCGGAATCTAAGGAAACTTGGATTTCGGGTATGGGTGAATTGCATCTAGAAATTTACATCGAACGGATGAAGCGGGAATATAAAGCGGAAGTTTATGCTGGCAATCCAGCAGTTGCTTACCGGGAAACTATTTCTAAATCTGCTAGTTTCGATTATTTGTTAAGGAAACAAACTGGTGGTTCCGGTCAATTTGCTCAGGTTGGAGGTAGAATTGAATCTTGCCAAGACGGGTTTGTTTTCGAGAACAAAATTATCGGCGGTGCAATTCCCAAAGAGTATATTCCTGCTTGCGAAAAAGGTTTCCTCGATGCAGCTAACAGCGGACTTTTAATCGGTTATCCGGTAACTGGAGTAAGAGTAATTCTCGAAAGTGGTAGTTACCATCGAGAAGATTCTTCAGAGTTAGCATTCCGAACTGCGGCGCGTTTTGCTTTCGAGCAAGCATTCCAAAAAGCTAATCCTGCGATCTTAGAACCGATTATGCTGGTGGAAGTGGAAACGCCAAACGAGTATTTCGGAAGAGTGCAAGGGGATCTTTCTTCGCGACGCGGTTTGTTGTTGGGATCGGAAACGATGGAGGGATACTCGGTAATTCGCGCAGAAGTTCCGTTGAAGGAAATGTTTGGTTATTCGACAGATTTGCGATCGCTAACTGCCGGACAAGCTAACTTTACAATGGAGTTTGCTGAATATCGACAAGTTCCCCCTGCAATTCAGCAGCAATTGATTGCAAGTGGAGGAAGGTAACCTCTCCCCCTACCCCTCTCCTGCGAGGAGAGGGGGGATAAAGAAACCCGGTTTCTTGAAGAAACCGGGTTTCTAAATGCGAAGATGTGATTTTGATGCTGAGGGGCGATCGGATTTTTTATATTTCTCGTTGAACCGTATCATATCAACTCATCTCTTTGTATTGGGTGCGAAACTTCATGTCATTACTCATTGACTTCAGGTATAAGTAATTCCTGTGGAAGCACAATTTTAATGCTTGATGTGGCTGCCAAATCACTTGGATTGAAGGTCATAAGGTGTTTAATTCCATTGGTAAGCATGATAAAAAAACAAGAAAATTTTACATTTTGCTATCTGTATTGAGGCAGTATATTAAAGGATTGTCATAAAAGTTTATTTTTATAAATCATTGGCTCACCAGTGTAAAATTATTGTTTTAAATTACAAAAATTAATATAAAAACTTTTCAATATATAGAATTATACTTAAATTTAATTAAGCTTATTTGTAAATAATATAAGCATTTTAGGGAGAATATCAATGTCAATTGTAAAGCGATGTTTGGCAGAGTTCATCGGCACGTTTTGGCTGGTTTTTGGTGGTTGCGGTAGTGCAGTGCTAGCAGCAACCTTTGTTGCTGATGCGGCAAAAATAAGCCCAGAAATTTCTTTTCCGTTGGGTATTGGGTTGGTTGGTGTTTCTCTTGCATTCGGTTTGACGGTGTTGACGATGGCTTGTGCGATCGGTCATATTTCTGGTTGCCACCTAAACCCGGCTGTTTCGTTAGGATTATGGGCAGGTAAACGTTTTCCAGCTAACGATTTGTTCCCCTACATCGGCTCGCAAGTATTTGGAGCGATCCTGGGTGCAGGAATTCTTTACTTAATTGCTACTGGTAAGCCAGGATTTGATATGGGTGGATTTGCATCGAATGGTTATGGAGAACACTCTCCTGGTAAATATTCTCTACTTGCTTGCTTCTTGGCAGAGTTTGTCCTGACGTTTATATTTTTGATGGTAATCTTGGGTTCAACAGATCGCCGTGCGCCTCAAGGTGTGGCTCCGATCGCGATCGGTTTAGCTCTCACCTTGATTCATTTAATTAGCATTCCGGTTACTAATACTTCAGTGAATCCGGCGCGTAGCACTGGGCCAGCACTTTTCGTTGGTGGGTGGGCGATCGCAGAACTTTGGCTGTTTTGGGTAGCACCGATCTTAGGAGGATTAGCAGCAGGATTTTTATACTCAAAAGTTTTCAGTGAGCCATTACTAGAACGATCGTCCTTAGCAAAAGAGTAAAATTTTTAATTAAATCGGGAGTGGCGATCGCCACTCTCGGTCAAACAAAATAAAAAGTATTTACAACTCACGAAGGAGTATCAACGGCCAGATCGTTAATTTCCACGGTATCTTAGTTTCTAGAGCCTAATGCACTAGCCTATGTCAGACACTACATCCTTGCGCGATCGCTACTTCTCCCTGATCGATGAAATCGTGCAAATGACCCTCAAGGGTAAAATTCGATCGAAACAGCAGGTGTATCAAATGCTGGTGCAAGGGGTTAGTAAAGGAACGGGAGAAATTTTCGAGCAGGCGTTGAGCGATCGCACTAGCGAATTTCAAACTCAGAGTAAGAATGCGGTTGATGAACTGAAGAAAGCGAAAGCCGATCGCAGCTTGAGAGCGATTCAAACTATCCAAGCGGAATGGGAACGATATCAAGCGGAAAATCGGGTATCTAATGCAATTACCAGCGCAACGGATGCGATCGTAAAAGCGGAATCAGACAACAGATTAAGTGCTTTATTACTTGCGATCGATCCGAATCAAGCACAACCATTAAATTTAGACCAAATTCAACAATTAGCAAAAGCACTTCAGCAACAAGCTCAAACAACATCCGATCCTGACAGCGGTCGAGAAATTTATCAACTAGCAGAAGGCTTAATTCAAGGTTTGCAATCTTGGCAGAAATTGCAAGAATATCTCGTTAGTTGGATGTACGAACAAAGCCGAGGAACGTTAGGATTTGAAGGCGTACCCGGACAAAAAGGCCCTTGGCCATTATGGGCATCGAAAGTAGATAGCAGATTCCCCAAAGCGTTATTTCAAACATTAGCATTTAATCAACCGATTGATGATTTTACGGCCAAACAAACTCCTACTTTACATGAATGGGTTGAACTGGCAGTAATATTGCAGTGCTTGCAAAGAGGATTAGTAAATTGGTTTGATAAATTAGTTTACGATGCGAAAATTGGAGCGCAACTTTCCATTTCCACTTATCTGACTTTTGCCTTAATTTGGTCGCAATTAGCTAGCGGGTTTAATGCAATTTCTCAGCGTTTAACCAACGGCTGTTTTCAAATTAACTTGCAAATTCTTCGCACATTAGCTCAACAGAAATATTTTCCCATGTATGGGGGCATCTTTGCTTCCTTTAGCGGTGATTATCTCCGCTCTACTTTAGAGTATTTAGATGAACCGTTGCGCCGAGTTGAAGGTACGCAAGAAAAAGCGCGGATCTTAACATTATTAGGTTATTCTATGGGAGCCGTCGGTCAATACGATCGCGCTCATTCATTTCACCAACAAGCTCTAGAAATCGCTCGCACCGCAAGTGATATCGTTTGTGAAATAGCCAACCTCAATCACATCAGCCGTATTTACGTAGCGCAGAAAAATTATCCAGAAGCTATTAGTTATAGTCAACGAGCATTAATTTTAAGCCGTCAGAATGGAGAACGATTAGGAGAAGCAAATGCTCTGGCTAATTTGGGATATAGCGAAGTATTGCAAGCCCAACAGTTAGAACAATCAGAGCCAGAAGTTTACGAAACTGCGATCGGTTATCTGCAACAAGGATTGCAGTTATCAGAAAGATTAGGTGATGCTGCTTACGGTGCGGCATTTTCATTACAACAAAGTAAGTCACTTTGTTGCAGCAGTCTTGGCATTGCATACATGATTTTATCTCAACCACAAACGGCTATTCCCTATTTAGAATCGGGATGGCAAGCTGCCCAAATGTCGGGTGATTTGTATTTGCAAGGATTGAATTTAAGTTATTTGGCAGAGGCTAACTATAGTTTGCAACAAATTGAAAAAGCGATCTATGCCGGTAGTTTGGGAATGTATCTTTTAGAGCAAATCAGTTCTCCTCAGTGGCGACAAACTGCTGGATTGTTGACGATTTTACGAGGACAAACGGGAGTAGAGAATTTTCAAGCAATTTTGCAAAAATATCGCGCTCAAATCATCCCATTTATCGGTGTAGATGGTTACGATTACATTCCAGAATTGCTCAAAAAATATCAAAGTTAGTTGGGCATTCAAGCTAGTCGTCTTCCAACCTTAGAAGTTTCTCATCCAAATCTTTGATGTAAGGTTGCACCAAGTCTTCGGGTACGATTCGCTTGCGGAGTGCATCGCTGACTGCTCCTTTTTCTGCTAGCAGCAATCGTCGTCGAATGGCATCTAGTCCGCTGCGATCGCTTTTTAATTGACTAGCACGATGTTGATTGTGAAAATCCCGTAGTACTCGTTCCGACTCTGCCACTCGTACTTGATAGGATGCCCAAAGTTCCTCGTAAACTGCCTTTGGTAACACACCTGATTTTAGCAAACTATCAAGTTCATCTTGAGCAGCTTTTGCCGCAATCAACTGAATCTGCAACTTCCCAGCTTTTTCCATCACATCAGAAACTCGACCGATCTTTAATTGTTTAACTAGCCAAGGTAAACTTAATCCCTGTCCAACCAGAGAAAATAAAACTGCACCGAAAACCAGTGCGATAATGTTATCTCGTCCGGGTAAGGTTAGAGGAATACTCAGCGCCAGCGCCATTGACAAAGAGCCTTTAATGTTTCCCAGGAACAGAACGTGCTGCCAGCGTAAGGGAATTGGACGATCGAACCAGCGCAACCCATTTAATAATAAATAAACTGAGAGAATCCGTCCCAATTGATACGCCAGAATAACCAATAGGATGGACGGCAAAATTCTCCACAGCGTGAGAGGGTTAATTTCGATGCCGATCAGCAGGAAAATAAACGTATTGACGCTAAAACCAGCGTATTCCCAAAAACTCAACAAAGTAATGCGATCGGAAGCAGACGAACTACGCGGTAGTCCGAGATTGCCAAAAATCAATCCGGCAATTACCACCGCCACCGCACCCGATACGCCCAAGAATTGCCCGATTTGAAAAGTTCCCAACGCTAAAGCAACCGTCAGCAACAAGCTACTCAAAGGGTCGTTGAGTCTGACAAATATCGGCAAACTCAAATAGCCCAAGATAGCACCCACAACTGCCCCACCCAAGGCGACTACCAGCAGTTCCTTAATTCCTTGCACGATGGTGAGAGAACCCGTGGCATAAACGACCAAAATCAAGTTGAATGCAACTAGGGCAGCCGCATCGTTGAACAGAGTTTCTCCTTCCACAATGGTAGATAACCGGGAAGGTACTCGGATTTCTTTAAAAACTGCAATCATCGAAACCGTATCCGTATTTGCCAGAATAACTCCGATTAACAATGCGGGAATCCAGTCTAGCCCTAGCCCAAATTTAAGCAGAACTGCAATAATTGCTGAGGAAAAAATCGAACCTGGGCCAGCTAAAAGCGCGATCGGCTTAAAGGTGCTGCGGAGACGGCTGATATCGGTATTGATCGCTGCTTCAAAAATCAGAATCGGTAGGAAAAGATTTAGAACTAAAGACGGGTCTAATCCAATCCGACGGGATAAAACATCAGTAATTGGTAAACCTGCCAGTACTAAACCCGTCACGTAGGGAATTCGCAGTCGCTGGGTTACAAGTGCAACAATAGTTGCTATTAGAAGCAAGACGATCGAGATAATGACCAGTTCGGGAATAGCTCCTGCCGTTTGGCTATCCACAACAGAATTGCCACTCAAAGAGTTTTGTTGCGCTAAAATCCACTCTATCACCGACTTCCTCCCATCAGGCACTTTTCTCTGAGAAATTGAGCGATCGCTCTTTAGAGTTTACAGGAGGTTCTACTTTGTTTAAAGGGTAATTTATGGATGCAGTGGATTTGGATATACTGTTCGCAGTCACAGACTTTTTTGAATGGTTTTTACTTACGCTAATCTTTAAAACTGATTATTTGCAAGTTAAATATGTAATAACTCCACATTCTAAACTTCTTACCTTTTCCCTTTTCCCCCCTTTCCCTTTCCCCCTTCCCTAATTAATGAAACTGAAAAATTATTTGTGGATTTGTTTGGCGATCGCAATCATCGGTCTCACCTCTTGCTTCACCCAACCCAACCCGTCAAATTTATCACCTGCCCAAAAACGGGAAACCCCGCTTCAAGCAGTAACTTTAGATAAGGCAAAGATTGTAATGGGACAAACCGTTTACGTTCCCATTTACTCGCATATTTATCATTACAATAGCCAAGATAACGTGATGAATTTGTCCGCAACGCTCAGCGTTCGCAATACAGATTTGACAAATTCTATTATCATTACTTCTGTGCGTTACTACGATACCGACGGTCAACTGATTCGGCAAGATGTTGAGCGTCCAGTAGCACTCAAACCGCTTGCTTCTACCAGCTTCTTTGTAGCAGTAGATGATACCAGTGGCGGTGCGGGAGCAAACTTTATTGTAGAATGGGTTGCCGAAAAAAAGGTTTCCGAACCTGTGATTGAAGCGGTGATGATTAATACGTCTTCGTCCCAAGGAATTTCTTTCGTCAGTCCTGGAAGAGTTCTTCAACAGTACAAAAATAAGAATTAATATCATATATAATAACATCAGTTGCTTAAAAAAATCATTTTCTTATCTGCGTACCCTACGGGAAGGCTATCGCCTATATCTGCGTTCATCTGCGTTTATCTGTCTTTATCTGCGGTAAAAATTTAACCTCTGATACCCACAGATCGTATTTTGTATCAATCTTACACTACCGATAAAAACTAGACATGATATGAATTCTATTAAGCCAATTTATCCAAAACTTCGATCGCAGCTTTGCAAATAACTCATGTCTGAATTTTCTGAAGCCTTAGCACTCGCCATTCAACACCATCAAGTTGGGCGTTTAGCCGAAGCCGAGCCAATTTATCGTCACATTTTAGCACGAGATCCCGATCGCGTTGATGTTTGCAACAATTTGGGCAATCTACTGCTGGCTAAAGGCAATTTAGCAGAGGCGCAAGCTTGTTACGAACGGGCTTTAGCTATTAATCCCAATTATGCTCAAGCTTATAATAACTTGGGTAATCTCTTATTAACGAATGGCGATGTCGAAAATGCGATCGTACATTATCAAAAAGCTGTCAATGCAAATCCTACTTATACAGAAGCATTCTACAATATGGGTAATGCTTTACTGAATAAGGGAAATCTAACAGAAGCACAACTTCAATATCAAAAAGCTATTTCCCTTAAGCCAGATTTTCCGGAAGCTTACAATAATTTAGGTTTTGTACTGCACGAACAAGGAAATTTAGAAGAAGCAAAAAGTTATTATTTGCAAGCTATAGCTGTCAATCCAAATTATCCAGAAGCTTATAATAACTTAGGTAACCTTTGGCAAGAACAAAGCGAATTAGATAAAGCTCAAGCTTGTTACGAACAAGCGATTAATTTAAATCCAAATTATGCCGATGCTTATAATAATTTGGGGAATGTTTGGCTGGAGAAGGGGAATGTGGAGAATGCGATCGCAAACTTCCAGCAAGCTTTAACTTTAAAGTCAAATTATGCAGATGCGTATAACAATCTAGGCAATGCGTTTAAATTTAAGGGGCAATTTACCGAAGCGGTATCTGTTTATCATCAAGCATTAACTATTAACCCTAACTTTCCCGAAGCCCACGAAAACTTGGGCATGATGCTATTATTAAATGGAAACTTACAAAACGGATTTGCTGAATACGAGTGGCGTTGTAGAACTAAAAAATATCTCCGCCGAGCTTTCCCCTATTCTCTTTGGGATGGATCAAATTTAAACGGCAAGAAAATATTGCTGATTTCCGATCAAGGATTGGGCGATGCTATTCAATTCATCCGCTATGCTCCCTTAATTGCACAAAAAGGTGGAAAAATTATTGTAGTATGTCAAGAACCGCTACTCAGACTATTTAATAATGTATTTGGAATCGAACAAGTAATTACAGAAGCATTAGTAGAATTTGACGTTTATGCACCTCTGATGAGTTTACCATATTTAATGGGTACTACTCTGGAAAACATTCCCGATCGAATTCCTTATATATCAGCAGTACAGCCTTACTCTTTTACCCTACAAACACCACCACAAACTAAACTGAAAGTGGGCATAGTTTGGGCAGGTAGTCCGGGTAACCAAAACGATCGCAATCGTTCTTGCGATGTCAAACATTTCTTATCTATTATTAATATACCGGGAGTAGCTTTTTACAGTTTGCAAAAAGAACCGAAAGCAGCAGAATTAGCTCGAATAGATACTTTGGGAAAAGTAGAAGATTTGAGTAAAAAATTAAATGATTTTGCTGATACTGCTACTGCGATCGCACAATTAGATTTAGTAATTAGCGTCGATACTTCCGTCGCCCATTTAGCTGGCGCAATGGGAAAACCAGTGTGGCTATTACTATCTTTTGTTTCCGATTGGCGATGGATGTTAGAAAGAGAAGATAGCCCCTGGTATCCTACCATCCGCCTGTTCCGCCAACCCGAACTCGGAGAATGGTCAAGTGTTTTTCAACAAGTAGCAAATGAGTTAAGGAATTTGGTGACTTATTTGCCAGATACGAGTACGGTACACCCGCCGAAACTCATTAACGATCGACAGAATTATCTTTTTGACGAGCAAAGTTGCAATCGATTAAAAAAATGTCGTTATGGAACTTTTCTTTATCATATAAATGATTTAAATATCGGTCGTTCTTTAGACATTTATGGAGAATATAACGAAAATGAAGTTGAATTATTTAAACAAGTCATTCAACCAAATGATTTAATAGTAGAACTTGGTGCAAATATAGGTACTCATACCGTTTTCTTCGCTCAAACTGTGGGAAAGCAGGGAACGGTGATGGCGTTTGAACCACAACGAATTATCTTTCAAAATCTTTGTGCTAATTTAGCTCTTAATAACATAACGAATACTTACTGTTATGGCGTAGCAGTCGGCGATAATTTGGGTTCTATGCAATTACCTAATATTGATTTAGTTGGAAATCAAATTGAAGGGGAGTTAGTTCAAGTAATTCCTCTCGATAGTTTAAACTTACCGTTTTGTCGTTTCCTCAAAATAGATATGAAAGGTATGGAATGGAAAATTTTGCAAGGTGGGGTTAATACGATTAAAAGGTTGCAGCCGATTATTTATGTTAAGAATTATCAGCAAAATAATTTAGTTGAATTGATAGCTTACGTTCGTTCTGTAAATTACAAAATTTATTGGCATAGGTCACGTTTGTATAATCCAAATAACTATTTTCAAAACAGTTTGAATATTTTTGGCGCTCGCATTTCCATCAATCTAGTATGCCTGCCCGAAAATTGTAGTTTGGCTTGGGACGGGCTAAGCCCGGTAGAAAGTGCAAACTAGTTAGCACCCACATATTAGATTTTGCTACAATTGACTAAAGTGCTTCCGCACACTGGCGTCCGGCTTGGCAAAGAACTTTCACCCAATAGAAGGAACCAACGGGAGGAAGTTTATCGTCATGAAAACCAGTCATTCTAATTAGAAGATAAAAAAATATTTTTTTTCACTACCAAATATTCTAAGAAATTGAGGTCGGGGAAAATGAAACTAGGAATTCTCACAACTATAGCAATAGTAACGACCATCGGTATGGCAACACCCTTGCACGCCGCCGATCGCGAAGACCTCAGACAACTGTTAGATACTAACCGATGTCCGAGATGCGACCTTAAAGGTGCAAATTTGAGAAATGCAAATTTGGCAAATGCTAATTTAGAAGATGCAGATCTCGAACAAGCAGACTTGCGCGGCGCGAATCTCAGAGGTGCAGATCTCGAAGAAGCAGACTTGCGGGGTGCGAATTTGCGGAATACCGATCTCAGAGGGGCTAGACTCAGAGGCGCAAACCTCAGAAATGCCAATTTGGATAGCGCGAATTTGAGAGATGCGAATCTGGAAAATGCTTATTTGGATGGTGCTTATTTAACTGGCGCTTATCTGGATGGTGCGGTTTTAAGAGGCGTTTACGGGTACGATTACTACTCGCAGAACGATCGCTATTACAACGATCGCTACTACAACGATCGCTATTACAGGGATCGAGATAGATACTACCGCGATCGCGACTACAGAGATCGCGATAACTATAGATATAGAGAAGACGAAGTAAGAGAAATTTATCGCGAAGTCTTGGGACGAGAACCCGATCGCAACGGACTTAGAACCTGGACAGAAGAACTCAGACGTGGCAGATCCTTAAGGGATGTTCGTTCTGATATTGCTAAAAGTGCAGAAGCAGAAGCAGCGATTAATCAAATTTACCGACAAGTTTTAGGTCGAGATGCTGACTCTCGCGGACTGCGAACTTGGACAAATGAATTAAGCAGAGGAACCTCTATCAACCAAATACGCCGCGAAATCGAACAAAGCGAAGAAGCGCGTAACCGCAGAACGCAACCACCTCGCGTCCAACCGCCTCGCGTTCAACAACCAGATAATTTTCCTTACCAACCACCTACTCTCTCTCAACCATCTTATTCACCACCGAGAACCACGATCACTCAACCATCTTATTCACCACCGAGAACCACAACTCAACCATCTTATTCACCACCGAGAACCACAACTCAACCGTCTTATTCACCACCGAGAAGAACTAACACTCAGCCATCTTACTCACCACCGAGAATATCACGTCCCGGTTCATCATCTCCCGGTTTATCATCTCCCCAACAATCAACCCCCAGCCAACCATCTAGTTCGCCTCGCAGACAACCACCGCGAATTTAGAGTGAGTAATAATGCTGGCCAAACTAATGCTGCGGGCTCATGCACCGACGATGCGATCGCAGGAACAAACTTATCAGATAGCGTATCGGTTGCATCGAGGCGATCGTTTGTTTGATGAATCGGAAAATGTATAAATTTGCCGCAGCGTGTAAGAATGAATTAATTATTTTCGGGGCTTCTAGACCTGGATATTCTCAAAAGCAAATCCTTGCCTGGATTGAGTTTATGAAAAGCCAGGATATTCAACGAATCTGTTGCTTATTAGCAGAAGAACAACTAATTCGTTACCCCAAATTATTAGATTCTTACCAGCAGGAATTTGGTAGTGAAAACGTTTGTTGGGCAGCGATCGCAGATTTTCATATTTGCGATCCTGCTACTCTTCACAACCAGATTTTACCGTTTCTTTTCACGTCCGATCGATACCAACAAAAAACTGTTGTTCACTGTTCGGGCGGGATTGGGCGAACGGGACAGATTCTGGCTGCATGGCTGATCTTTGGGCGGGGTTTAGCCAAGCAAGCAGCGATCGAGGCAGTGAGAAAAACAGGCAGAAATCCTTACGAAGCAGCGATTTTTGCTCCCTTGCGCGGTAAAAGTCCACTCCAAATATTAGCAGAACTGAATTACCTTTTGAATGCTGACGACAATCATTCATAAAGTAACCGTTCTAATCCCATAGGCTACCCTCTTGCTTTAACAACTGTACGATCGTCCGCCTTGTCCGAGTAGCGGTTTGTTGAGAAAGTGTTTTTTTTACCATATTCACACCCAACTGATGCTACCGGACACGATCTGAGACACCGATCGTTGGTAATGAAGTTTCTTTACTGAAACTTTTGTAGAGACATCGCATACAACGTCTCTACATCTCATTTGAAAATGCTATATCTAATCAACTACTTAACAAACTCATTGCTGCTTCCGAATAACGAGTACCCGCAGCAACTCCTTTCGGTGCTACTTCATCAATGCGTTGCAGATCTTCCGGTGTCAATTCCACATCCACCGCAGCTGCATTTTGTTCCACATATTTGCGCTGCTTAGTACCGGGAATCGGAACGATATGTTCACCTTGCGCCAATACCCAAGCTAAAGCTAATTGTGCGGGAAGACAACCTTTTTCTTGGGCAATTTGTTCGATGCGTTGCACCATTTCCAAATTTTTCTGGAAATTTTCTCCTTGAAAGCGAGGTGAAGTGCGACGATAATCATCAGCCGCTAAATCCTCAAATTTCTTAATTTGTCCGGTAAGAAAACCCCGTCCCAAAGGACTGTAAGCAACAAATCCGATTCCCAGTTCTCGACAAGTAGCGAGAATTTCATCTTCGGGCTCGCGACTCCACAGGGAATATTCGGTTTGCAAAGCGGTGATGGGATGGACGGAACAAGCGCGACGTAGAGTTTGCGATCCGGCTTCGGAAAGTCCCAAATAACGAACTTTGCCTTCTTTAACTAATTCTGCCATCGCACCAACCGTTTCTTCGATCGGCGTATTGGGATCGACTCGGTGTTGGTAATAAAGGTCGATCGTCTCTACCCCCAGACGCCGCAAACTCGCTTCACAAGCGCTACGCACGTATTCTGGTTTACCATTTACGCCGCCAAAGCCTCTATCTTCCGTGCGAACCACTCCAAACTTAGTAGCTAAGATTACTTTATCCCGTTGATTTGCGATCGCTTTTCCCACCAATTCCTCATTCTTAAAAGGGCCATACATATCAGCCGTATCGAGGAAATTTATCCCTAATTCTAGCGCTCTATGAATAGTAGCAATTGATTCCGCTTCATCTTGGTTTCCCGTATAAAATTCCGACATTCCCATGCAACCTAAACCAATTGCGGAAACCGTCAGTTCGCTACGTCCTAATTTTCTTGTTTTCATGGTTAGCACCTAGTAAATGCTTATTTTTTAGACTCTTTTAACCGATTCAAACAGGTTTACATTTCCCAGCGCGAATCAATCCTACGCGACGCGCGATCGCATCCTCCCGCGAAGCAATTGGCCCCCATTTTTCCACCATATTTTCCCCGTCCTTTCCTTCCACTTCACTACTCGGCAAAATATCGCAATTACCTTCATTGCGCTTCACGATGTACCAACTTTCTTTATTTTCCATATTCACCTCAAAATCAATTCATTCCCAAAAATTACTTAGGTTTAACAGTAGTCATTTCAGGTTGTAAAAAAATAGGTAATCCCCCTTGTCCAGAACCAACCAACACTAGTTTAGAATTAGGAGATTGAGCTAATTTTTCCGTCGCTTCAATCGCCCTCAATTGTAATAAATTACTATTAAGCCCTTGGGAGATCACCTTTTGAGAATCGGCAATACCTTTAGCTTCGATTAGTTTGCGTTGTGCTTCTTGACGCTCTTTTTGTAATACGAACGTCATCCGCTGACTTTCCTGTTCTGCTTTTAGTTTTTCTTGAATAGCTGCTTGCAGTTCATCGGGCATTTTAACATTTCTCAAAAGCGTTTCTTCTACTACAAATCCGAGAGAAGGTAACTGTTGAGAAAGTTGTTGGTCGAGTTGCTGTGCTACTTCTTGACGTTTGGTAGAGTAGATCGCAGAAGCTGGATATTTAGCAGTGAGAGCGCGAGTAGTAGAACGAAATCGAGAAATGACTAAATCTGTTTCATCAAGGCCAATATTTTTATAAACTTGGGCGGCTTTTTCAGGATCGAGTTTGTATTGAAGACTTACATCGAGATTTAGACTCAACCCTTCTTGAGAAGAAGCATCAACGTTTTCTTTTACATCTTTCAAGCGAGTGGAAAACTTGATTACCTTAGCAAACGGGTTAACTAAGTGAACTCCGGGAGCAAGGGTATTATCAGAAACATTACCAAAAGTATCGACAACTCCTACATTGCCAGCAGGAACGATTACCAGCAGTCTGGAAATCGATGAGATGACCGCAATTACTCCCACTAATAAAGCAATGGCGCGAACTGCTGGACGAGTGCGATCGCTCGGAATCTTTCCACTATTAAGATAAACAATAACCGCAACTAAGCAAGTGATGAGAGATGCGATCGGATTCATATTTTATATTTGCTAAGATTGATACCTATTCACGACTATAAAGCTGAATGTTTAAGGTTTGGTAATCAAAATAGGGCATCAGATACCCGATGCCCTACCTAAATTAAAAATCAGAAATGAAACAAATCCATTTTTAACTTTTAACTCTTCTTGCCATTGCCATTGCCATTACCATTAGTAGTCAGTACCCGTTCGGCTAATTTATCGGGTACTTCTTGTAGGTGATCGAACTTCCAGTTAAAGAAGCCAACACCCATTGTCAGACTTCGCAATTCTACGATAAAGTTTTGCATTTCTGCTTGTGGCAAATAGGCAGAAAGTTTATCCCACCCTTTCCAATCAGACCGACCTTCGTAGCCTAAAATTTGGCCGCGTCGTCCGGTCAGCAACTGCATTACTTTAGATGTAAATTCTTGGGGTGTCGAAACCTCAATAGAGGTAATCGGTTCTAGCAAAGTAGGTTCGCATTTAGCCATCCCTTCTTGCATTGCCAAACGTGCAGCTTGTTTAAACGCTTGTTCCGAACTATCTACAGTATGGTAAGAACCGTTGGTTAAGGTAACTGCCACATCCACCACCGGGTAACCCAATGGCCCATGTGCTAGAAATTCCCGCACACCTGTTTCCACGCCTGGAATATATTGCCGTGGAACCACTCCGCCCACAATTGTTTCGTTGAAGTTGAAGCCTTCCCCACGTCCTAAGGGTTTGATATCAAGATAAACATCACCGAACTGTCCGTGTCCGCCGCTTTGGTGCTTGTAGCGTCCGTGAATGGAAGAAGCAGGTTTGCGGATGGTTTCTTTGTAAGGAATTTGGGGTAAGTGGGTAACCATCGGCAAGTTATATTTGCGACGCAGGCGGTCTAGGGCTACTTGCAGGTGAATTTCGCCCTGACCCCACAAGATCACTTCACGAGTATCGCCGTGTTGTTCCCAAGCTAAAGAGGGGTCTTCTTCGATCAGCTTGCCAACGGCAGAACTGATTTTTACTTCGTCGTTGCGCTTTTCGGCGGTAACCGCTAAAGCGTAAACCGGCGTCAGTTTTTCCGCTTTGGGTAATTCTGACGCCGGTTGTCCGCTATTAGTCGATAGGGTATCGCCCGTTTTTATGCCTTCCAAACGACCGATCGCCACAATTTCACCAGCTTCTGCTTGTTGTAAACTAGTTTGTTGTTGACCTGCCAGACGATAAAGACCGCCAGCACGCATCCCATTAAGAACGATGCCATCGGTCAACGTGCCTTGCCAAACTCGTACTAAGGAGAGTTTGCCACCTTGGGGGGTGAAGTAAGTTTTCAGTACTTGTGCCAAAGGTACATCGCCCTTGAGGGAAATACCTCGGCGATCTAAAGTGGTTTCTGGAGCGGGTGCTTCTCTTACTAGGGCTTCTAATAGGGGTCGAACGCCAAAATCGCTTTCTGCTACTCCCAGGAATACGGGAACGATTAAGTCTGCCCCCAATTCCATTTTCAAATCTTGGATGATTTCTTCTTGGGGTGGTTCGATTTCTTCCAGGAGTTCTTCCAACAAATGATCGTCAAAGTTGGCTAACTCTTCCAGCATTTCGTTGCGTGCGGCGTGTTCTTGTTCTTTGAGTTCTGCTGGAAACGGCACCGGGTCGGCTGCTGCACCGGGATGATAATGATAAGCTTGTTCGGTTACTAAGTCGATAAAGCCAATGAGGTTTTCTCCTTGGCCGATCGGATATTGATGAGGTACTAAGGGACGACTAGATACGGTTTTCAGGGCGTGCAGTACGTCCATAAAGTTGTTATTCGCCCGATCCATCTTGTTAATGAAGACTAGGTGGGGAATTTCCCAGTCATCCAAGAATTTGAATAAGGGGGCTAGGGTAAGGACGCGATCGCTAACTGGTTCGCAAACCACTACTGCCGCATCCACACCGATCAAGGCGTTATAAGTTTCTTGAGAAAATTCTACCGATCCCGGACAATCGATAAATGTAAACCGCAAATCTCCATATTCGGCGCAGGCGGCGGTTAACTCTACGGTCATTTGGCGATCGCGTGCTTCTGTGGCGCTATCTCCTACCGTGTTTTTATCTTTAACGCTCCCTTTGCGAGAAATCGCACCCGTCACAAACAATAAGCTTTCTAGCAACGTGGTTTTACCACTCAAATAAGGGCCTACGATCGCTACGTTCCGAGAGCTAGAAACGACTTTTTCGTTCATAAAACCTCCTTAACGGCTATGCAAGAGTTTTTCTCTTCACTCCAACCGCTTATGACTATGTTTGTAAATGTGTCCTGTTCGGCACAAAATCTATCCTGTCGATCGCCCAGAAGTCTTTCAGGTAGATTGCCTTTGGTCAATGGTAAAGAAGAAAAAAAATAGATTCTTACCTATGGCCT
>CAZJJR010000068.1:0-820 GCA_964546365.1 uncultured bacterium
CCTGCAAAAATACCTTTCCGGCGTCTGTTAGCTGCACTTGTCGCTTAGTTTTCCGTTGAAACAGTTCAACTCCCAATTCTGCTTCTAATTGTTGAATTTGCTGACTTAAAGGTGGTTGCGCGATGTGCAATCGTTCGGCAGCTTTGCTAAAGTGCAGTTCTTCTGCTACTGCCATAAAATAGCGCAAATGTCGCAGTTCCATTGTTTTGATATTTTAAAAGTCTTAATTCATCATAAATATATATTGGACAACTAAAAAGAGCCTACTTATGATGCTTTAAGTAGGTAATTCAAGAGTTAGATGGATGGCAGAAAATTACACGCCTGGATATTCGAGCAATGCAACAAATTTTATGGCACACCGCACGGTAGAAAGTCATGGCGCATTTTTTATACCTCACTTATATTCGGGAATGAGATTGCTCGATTGCGGTTGTGGCCCTGGTACGATTAGTTTGGGTTTGGCACGAATGATTTCTCCCGGTACGGTGACGGGAATCGATCGAGAAATATCGCAAATTAGCATCGCCATCGCAAATGCTCAAAAGCAAGATATTACCAATGCTGACTTCATCCAAGGAAGTATTTACAATCTACCTTTTCCCGATCGTTCTTTTGATGCTGTATTTTCTCATGCTTTGTTCGAGCATCTTGCAGAACCCCTCAAAGCATTATCGGAAATCAAAAGAGTTTTAAAGCCGGGGGGTAAAGTAGGAATTCGCAGCCCTGATTGGGGGGGATTCTTGATCGCACCGGAAACGCCACAAGTGAAAAAAGCGATCGCGTTTTACCAATTTCTCCAGCAACAGAATGGCGGAAA
>CAZJJR010000068.1:885-6018 GCA_964546365.1 uncultured bacterium
CCTGAAATTTTCTGCATCTTATCAGTGTTATGAATCGCTCGATCGGATCGCAGAATATTTAGCGTTGAGAATTGAAGCGTCAGAAAAGCTGGAAAGCTCACCAGAAAAGAAATGGTCTTCTGAATTGACGCTAACGCAAATGGCTGAAGCTTTACGAGAGTGGAGTCAACAACCAGATGGAATATTTGCACAGTCTTGGTGTGAAGTCGTTGGTTTGATAGGGTAAATACTACCACAAGAGTGCGGTTTGTTCGTTGTAGTTATCACTTAAGCTTGGCAGAATTAAATCATCAAGGATTGGGGCGGGAAACAATGTTACCGCTTAAGCAAAAAATGAACGCACAAGTTGAACGAATTGAAGACCAAGTAACTACCGTAGTCGTTGACAGTACTCCCGTTGAGTCGGAAACTAACGAAAAAGAACGGGTAGAGGAATTCAACATAAATCACGATAGCGTACTTGGCTTTTTCAAAAAAGTCATTCATCAAGGTAAGATACGCCAAGTAGCAGTGAAAGGAAAGCAGGGAAATACGCTGGTTAAAGTTCCTTTGATTCCTGCTGCTGTAGGTTTAACAGGTGCTACGCTTTTATTTCCATTTGCAACTGTGGTAGCCGCTGTTGCTGTGTTTGGTGCTAAACTTACTCTCGTTATCGAACGTCAAGAAGAAGCCGTCTAATAATTTGACGATCGCACTTGCCAACTCGCCTAGTTTAACTTAGAAATAAATGAGCGTCTTTCTGCTATCGGTAATTACAGAAAGACGCTTTGAATTAGTTGTATGCAGCGTCTCTACAATCTTTTCTGGAGATGTGTATTTGCCGAAGCTCTGCTGGGCGTGTTATTTATTTTAAGTAGGGTTGGGAGTGCTTGACGATTAGAGCAGCATATTATGAGCCAGAGCCAAGATTTAATTTTTGAAGAACCTAAAAGTAATCATATTCAGGCAATTGTTAATATTCATAACTCAAATATCCGATCTCAGAGTGGTTCAAACGATCGTGGCTTCTTATTAGCTCAAACTACTGAAGAAGAGATTTTTAAACATTTAACTGATTCAAATCAATATTTTATAGCGGTTAATTCTGTTGCTGATGTTATGGGATTCTTAGCTATATCGAAACCGAAAATAAACGATGATTTTTTAACTCAAATGATTTGGCAAAATAATAATGCCAAGGATAAAATTATCAGTAATCAAGAGCGGCATATTTATATCAAAATCGTGGCAACTAAACGAGAGTATATGGGTCAAGGTGTCGCCCAATTTATGTATAAGTCACTTTACGAAAAATTTCCCAATTCATTGCTTTCATCATTTATTGTCACCAAACCAATCTTAAATAATCGTTCGCTCGTGTTTCATGAAAAACAAGGATTCAAACAAATAGGAGCTTTTCAACGCCAGCAGTTCTTAGATTTGCAAAATTACGAGAGTGTTTTAATGTTCAAAGAGTTATAGCAAAAGTTATCATGGACTTCTTGTTCGCCAACGATCGCAATTCTAAAACTCTCCAAAATTTTGCCCAATTGATTAATCAATCTCAACCATTGCCAAATCGGAAATAACTTTTTCTAATCCAGTGACTACCCGCGCCAGTCGATCGAAATTAATTTTATCGATTGTATCCTGGGTAGTGTGATAGTAAGGATATCGATAAGGAGCGGTGTCCGTTACCATGATTCCCGGATAGCCTGCTTGCCAAAACGACCATTGATCCGACCAACCGACACCGGGAATTTGGGCGGGGAGTGCTGCACCTTCGGAAGGGAATTGTGCGTGGCGGCGGAAAGATGCGATCGCATTTCTCACTAAATTACCAGATTTGGTATTACCAATAAAAGCAATAAAATTTCCAGTAGATGGATAAACAAAATTTAGAGGAAATGGATATTTCTGCGTTCCCGGTCGATCCGAATAGTAACCCATCGTTTCTAAACTCAGCATAGCAACGATATTTTCCCCATCTGCGCGGCATTTTCGAGCATAAACTAAGCTTCCCATATCGGCAGTTTGAAAAAAAGGCGGTTCCTCATTTACAAATTCCACAAAACGCAGAGTTCTGGCGGTTTTTTTATGGGCAAAATTTCTCGCCAATGCCAATACTGCCGCTGCACCAGTAGCGTTATCATTAGCACCGGGGCTATCGAGGTTAGAATCATAGTGAGCGCCTATAATTATTATTTCATTAGCGCGACTTTCACCTGGCATTTCTGCTATTAAATTAGCGTACTCTCGTTTGGCAATTTGATATTTTTGATGGTTTACTTTCCATCCCGCACTAGTCAAAGAAGACGACAAATAATTAACCACTTTTAACAGATTTTTGTAATCGGAAAAATTATGCTCTCCGATTTCTTCCGATAACTTTTGGATATCTTGCTTTAAAGCTGCTTGTAGCTGAATTTCTCCGGGTGTTAGAGGCAGTAATTCTTCTCGGTAACTACTCAGAGGCATTCGGATACAGACGAGCCATATAAAAACCAGTATGAAGCTGAAGATGATGGTAAAAATCGTCAGCCTGCCTAATGCTTTGCGAGTAACTAGTTTTATTATTGGCATTATATAGAAGTGATTTTCTTGATTATAGCGAATATTTATGGAGTAAATTTTTGCTTAATTGGTATTTCTATGACAAATTCCGTACCCTGTTCCGGTTCGGTAATACAATGTAAAGAACCTCCGTGTTTTTCCACGACAATTTGATATGCGATCGACAATCCTAATCCAGTTCCTTTGCCAACAGGTTTGGTAGTAAAAAATGGATCGAATAAGCGCTGTTGTATTTCTTTTGTCATACCTTTACCGTTATCTTTAATTCGGATCGCTATGCGTTCTTTATCTACGACTTCCGTGCAAATTAAAATGGTAGGGTTTTGACTGGGCAATTCTTCCAAGGCGTCAATCCCATTATTCAATATGTTCATCAATACTTGGTTGAGTTGTCCGGCATAGCAATATACTAAAGGTAGGTTACCATATTGTTTGACGATTTGAATACGGACGTTTCTAGGTGGATTTTCCCGATTCGTTCCTTTAGTTTGAAAGTTCAATCGATGCTGGATAATCATCAACGCGCTATCAATTCCTTCATGTATATTGACTAACTTTAATTCTGCTTCATCAAATCGAGAAAAGTTACGTAAAGAAATAATAATTTGCCGAATGCGATCGGCCCCGGATTTCATAGATTTTAACAAATTTGGTAAGTCTTCAATGGCAAAATTAAGGTCTACTTCTTCTATTTTTTCTTCGATCTCTGGTGTTGCTTGGGGATAATATTTTTGATATAGTTGTACAACTTCGATTAAGTGCTGGGTATATTCGTCGGCGTGGCTGAGATTGCCGTAGATAAAACTGACGGGGTTGTTGATTTCGTGAGCCATTCCCGCTACAAGTTGACCTAAGCTGGACATTTTTTCGCTTTGAATTAATTGAGTTTGGGTTTTTTGGAGCTCCGCTAATGTTTGCTTGAGTTGTTTAGCTTGTTGACTGAGGATGGTCACTTGTTCTGATGTTTGAGCTAGTAAGCGGGATTGCTCGATCGCGATCGCTAATTGCTCGCTAACATTATACAACAAATTTTTTTCGCGATCGCTCCAAATCCAAGGTTTACTGCGAATAGCAAAAAGATAACCCGGTGAATGATTTTGCACCTGCACTGGTAAAGCTAAAAAGCTTTGAATTGAGGGAAGCAAATTATTTTGATAAATCCTCCGATCGATGATAATATCTTTCACATCGTTTATACAGATTATCTCTAAGCGATTGCAGCGATCGATTACATTTGTAATGTGTTTAATTTTTCGGAGTTCCCAATTTTCACATACTTTATTTCGGCTATTTTCGCAAATTATTTCTAATTCTCTAGCATCTGGTCGATACCAACAAAAACTAACTACATCCAACTTTAATAATGTAGCAACTTCATCCACTGTTGTCTGTAATATTGTTTCAATTTCCAGCGACTCTCGAATGCGTGCGGTAATTCCATTAATCATTTCTTCTTCATCTGCTTTCTGCCTGGTTTGATTTAGTAATTGCAATTGACGAATCGCGATCGCAGTTGCTAAAATCAATATGATTGCTATACCAGAAGCTAATATATTTAGAGGTGCTAGTTTACTTTCTAAATTTTCAACGGGGATCGCTAAGGCGATCGACCAATTTGCCCGACCTATAGCGGTGTAAGCAATGTAATACAATTGGCGATCGATTTCTACTTTATCGATATTTTGTTGATGATTTACCATTTCTTGATAAATCTTTGCCAATTTTCGATCGGGATGATTTAAAAGCGTTTTGGCTTCTTGCAATATGCGTCGATCGGGATATGCGATCGGCACTCCTTGAGAATCGAGAACAAAAGCGTAACTACCTTTGCCATGATAAATTTCTGTCACGACTTTGGTTACGTGGTCTATTGGAACTTGACCTGTCAATACCCCAATTGTTTGCGGTTTTTGCAGGGGATCGGAGCGAATATTTAAAGCCTTTAAACTTTGGGTGGGAATGGGAGAATAAATCTGAGTAATATGATTTTTATGGATGGCAGGAACAGACCAAATTGGCGCAACAACGTTGATTTGTCTTACTCCTGTAGCGCGAGAAATCAACAAATCGGAAACGTAAGTTTTCCCTGACATACCTTCTTGAAAGTGACGGCGATCGCGCAAATTTTTTCCTTTGACTAATCCAGTTTTAGTTGTATAATAACTACCGTCTGGTCGGATTATACTAAATATGTAATAATCCGATAATCGCGCTAGTTCTATTTGTAAAAATGGTTCGGCTACCGACCATTGCATCGATCTAACTGCGGAATTGTTAGCAATAGTTTCTACTTCAGATTGCAAAGAAGCTAGCCATTCATCAATTTCGCTAGCTGATTTTTCAACTTTTAGTAAAGCATTTTCCTTTAAATTTTCCAAAATTAAGTTGCGAACGATTCCGTAAGTGCCGATCGCAGTTGTACCCACAGCTAAAATGATGCCATAAGCGATCGTTGAAGGAATCAAACTTTTAGGTTGCCATCTTTTTTTGTTGGCGTTCCACAATTGAACTAGGCTACTTTGGTTGAACTCCTTTCTCAGTGGGAGTTGAAATGGGAAAAGCACGACTTATATCTCCTGA
>CAZJJR010000068.1:6072-9946 GCA_964546365.1 uncultured bacterium
AAAAACTTTTGTTGGGGATAATTTTAATGATTTTTTAACTAATGCTATATATAATTTTCAACTTTCTAAAGGATATTTTGTTTATAAAATAAGGCAAAGGAAAAAAACAACCGCCAAATCAATGAATTTATCTCGTTTCTGGTTATATGGTTACTGTATAATAGGGCTGATTTTGTCAGAAATTTATCCTACTGCAATCGGGAAAGCTATCAGATGATCCGATCGAAAAGCGGCGGGAGCCAAAAAGTCCCCGCCGCTGTAAATTTTATTTAGCTTGGCAAAATGAATTAAGTCCGAGAAGCCGAACGGTAAAAAGGCTTTTTCACTACCACGCCCGGATAAGTTTTACCGCGAATTTCTACTTCTAGCTGTTGACCGATTTGAGCTAATGGTGTGGGAACATATGCTAATGCGATCGCGCTTTCCAATGTAGGCGACCAACTACCACTCGTTACTTCTCCCACTATTTTCCCATCGTGCAACACCTGATAACCATGACGGGCGATATTGCGTCCTTGCATTTGCAAACCAACTAACCTACGCTGTACGCCAGTTTGCTTTTGTTGTTGCAAAATTTCTTTACCGATAAAATCGCCTTTCGTATCCAAGTGAACCAACCAACCTAATCCGGCTTCCAGCGGCGTAGTACGATCGTCAATATCCTGCCCGTAAAGTGCCATAGCAGCTTCCAATCGCAGGGTATCTCTCGCACCCAAACCGCAGGGAACGACCCCCGCCGCCTGCAAAGTGCGCCACAGTTGCACCCCCACTTCCGGGTCTACCATCACCTCAAAACCATCTTCTCCCGTGTAACCAGTCCGCGCGATAAAAGCAGGTTGACCCAATACCGTTGCTTGCAAATGACCGAAAGATTTAATCGTCGTTAAATCTTCTTTAACAACTTGCTGCAAATACGACGCAGCCTGTGGCCCTTGTACGGCAATTAAAGTTTTTGCCTGAGAAATATCTTCAAAAATGAGTTTATTTGAATCAATATTTGTCAATAACCAATCTTTATCCTTAGATGTCGTGGCGGCATTGACGATCGTTACTGCCCGCTCATCCCCATTATCATCTAAACCTTGATAATAAAAAATAATATCATCTAAAATACCGCCGTCTTTGTTGAGCAAAACGCTATACTGAGCTTGACCGGGTTGCAGCCGACTTAAAGCAGAAGGCACTAAAGACTGAAGTTGAGAAACTACTTCCTTTCCCCGCAAGGTAAATTTGCCCATGTGGGAGATAGCAAACATTCCTGCTGTGGTTCTTACTGCTTGATGTTCTTGTGCAATTCCAGAAAATTGTACGGGCATTTCCCATCCAGCAAAGGGAGTCAGTCTGGCTTTTAATTCTACTGCTTGCTCGAATAAGGGAGTACGTAACAGAGGTAAAGATGTTTCGGATTTAGTCATTGGAAATATTTGAGAAGCGGTCGCTTTAGTATAGTTTAGTTCACCACTAAATATCGAAAATTACAAATATTTTTAACAGTTAATTGTGAAAACATTTCGATTAACAATTAGCATTAATATCAGATTGTTTCATTTACCAATCATAACGCTGCGCTGGTTCGTAATGAAGGACTAAATCCCTCACTACAAACAAGTTTTATTATGGGTGAGCTACCAGACATGATATACTCTACTTTGATTTTACTTTTTTTCAATAAATTGGCTGGCAATGCGATCGGTTTTCGCAGCCATGATGAAATCATTCTTGTGCAATCCACCAATGGAATGCGTCCACCAGCTAACCGTTACTTTACCCCATTCTGTGAGTAAAGCTGGGTGATGTCCGGCTTTTTCTGCGGCATCACCGACTTGATTGGTAAAATCTAAAGCTGTCAGAAAGTTAGGGAATTTGTAGGTGCGCTTGAGGCGAGATTCTCCTTCCTCTTCTACAATACTCCAATCAGGAATTTGCGGTTTGAGTTGGGCAATTTCCGGTTCGCTAATCTGGGGTGAATCGCCCGTGCAAGCGACACATTCCTGTTGTGCTAGTTGTTCCATATCTTTCTGTCCTCGCTTGAAGTTTTGCAATGCACGAGCAGTTAGCGTTGAGTTTGACTGGATTTTAACAAAAACACTTCTTTTCGCTACTTTATCATAATCCAAATTGTCATATTATGTCCGGTTGCATACTGTGTGGAAGGGCGGGTTTTGACAAAAAATTGTTTGTGACCAGGATTGTGCGCTAAAACCCCCCTACTATAAACAACCGATGCTACCGGACACGATATTAGAATAAGTTTCCCTTCTCAATTCTGACTCCTGAATTCTGACTCCTGAATTCTGACTCCTGAATTTTGACTCCTGAATTCTGACTCCTGAATTTTGACTCCTGAATTTTGACTCCTGAATTTTGACTCCTAAATTCTGACTCCTGAATTCTGACTCCTGAATTCTAATTAAAAGAATAATTGCAGCCCCAAATTAGCAAGACCGCTCAGAAAATTGAGGAAATTAGAACCGCCGCCGCCTCTTTTGGGTTTATTAACTTCTTCGATCTTTTTAATGACAGCTTGGGCTAATTCATAGCCTTGTTGGTTGCCTTGTTTAGTGTAGAGTTGGGCAGCTTGTTGACTATCTGCGATCGCACCTGGTTTGTCGCCTTGCTGGTAGCGAACCATACCGCGACCGATATAAGCATTAGCAAAGTCGGGCTTAATCGCCAGTGCTTGGTTAAACAATTGTATCGCGCGGTTGTGGTTATCCTTTTCTGCTTCTGCCATTGCCCAGCGATAAAAATCTTCCGCATCCCCAGTATAGGTTGGTACACCTACGGCACCGAGTAAGTTAGCATTGACCAGGCTAGCACCGACCAAATTAGCTTGTTCTAAAAAGGCATCTCTCAAGTCAGTTGCATTCAAATTGGCACCACTGAGGTTAGCACCTGTTAAGTTCGCACCAAATAAACTAGCACCAGTCAAGTTAGCACCGCTTAAGTCTGCACCGGTTAGATTGGCACGACTGAGATTAGCACGAGTTAAGTCAGCACCTCTCAAGTCGGCCCCCACCAAATTAGCCATGACCAGTCCGGCATTACTCAAGTTGCATCCCGCGCATTGTCTAGTAGAAAGTAATTGCCTGGTATGTTCGGAATTAACTGCTTTGACGGGATTTGCCAAGCTGACGGTGGTGAGAAAGGTGGCACCTGCTAGAAATTGTAGTTTCATAAGCTTATTCGATTTTAGATTTTAGATTTTAGATTTTCGATTGATAACTGAGATTGAATTTTAGATTGACAACTAAGATTATGTCACTATTAGCTCAAGACAGATCTGTTTTCAATCTGAGGGTGCTACTGCTTTTACCATTTCCTGTCAATTTTGGCAAGAGAATGAGGAAACACATATAACGGTAAATTTTACAACATCAATCCATAGGAACCAAGGATTTAAAGGGATGTAATCATGGGATTTGAGTACGATATAGTAATCATTGGTGGCGGTTCTGCGGGTTTGGTAGTTGCTAGCGCCGCTGCCCAACTAAAAGCAAAAGTAGCCCTAGTAGAACGGGACCGCCTGGGAGGAGATTGTCTTTGGTATGGCTGCGTTCCTAGTAAGTCGATAATTCATGCTGCGAGAGTTGCTTATGAAGTAAAAAATGCGGCACGTTTTGGCATTTACTGCGATCGTCCGCAAATTGAATTTGCCAAAGCAATGGGTCACGTTCAAAATGCGATCGCAGCTATTCAACCCAACGATTCCCCAGAAAGATTTGCTTCATTAGGAGTAGAAGTAATCTTTGGTTCCGGTCAATTTATCGACGAACGAACTTTTTCCATTAACAACCGGCGCTTAACAGCCAGAACGTTTGTGATATCTACGGGTTCCCGTCCGGCAATTCCTCCGATTACCGGATTAGAACAA
>CAZJJR010000068.1:9962-24776 GCA_964546365.1 uncultured bacterium
TCTAACTAACGAACAAATTTTTGAGATTACCGAACATCCCGAATCTTTAGCTATTATAGGTGGCGGCCCGATCGGTTGCGAATTGGGCCAAGCATTTTCTCGTTTGGGTTCTCAAGTAACGATTATCGCCAGTAGCGATCGCATCTTACCAAAAGAAGACCCTGTAGCAGCCCGAGTCGTGCAATCTCAATTTGCCTCAGAAGGCATTCGCTTAATTCTCAACACGCGAGTAGAAAAAATCGAAGTTGTGGAAGGGAAAAAAATAGTTTCAGCAGGAGAAGAAAAAGTAGTTGTCGATCGAATTTTAATCGCCACCGGAAGACGACCAAATGTAGAATTACTCAACTTAGAAGCTGCCGGAGTTGAATATACCAACAAAGCCATCAAAGTTAACGACAAACTCCAAACAACTAACCCGCGCATTTATGCTTGCGGTGATGCGATCGGCGGTTACCAATTTACTCATGTTGCTAGCTATGAAGCCAGCATTGTTCTCAAAAATGCCTTATTTTTTCCCCTCACCAAAACAAACTATCGAGTCATTCCTTGGGCAACTTTTACCGATCCGGAACTAGCGCGAGTAGGCTTAACCGAATCACAAGCTAGAGAAAAATACGGCGACGATATTTACATTTTGCAGCAAGATTTTGCCGATGTCGATCGCGCCCAAGCAGAAGCCGCCACTAGCGGATTTGCTAAAATTATCACTCGTAGCAATGGAGAAATTCTCGGTGCAACTTTAGTAGGTCATTCTGCTGGAGAATTAATTCACGAAGTAGTGTTGGCAATGTCTTACAACTTAAAAGTTTCTGCCCTCAGCAGTATTATCCACATTTATCCCACCTTGGCAGAAGTTAACAGTAAAGCCGCACTTCAGCTAACAAAACAAAAATATGCCAAAAACCCAACATTGCAAAATCTGTTAACCAAATTCTTTCAGTTCCGACGCAAGTTCAGTTAAACCCTCCACATCCTGAACTGTCATCATATTTTCTCGACCAATTACAAATGACTAATGACCAATGACCAATGACTAATGACTAATGAAAGTTAAAAACGTGACATTCAAATTTTCTGTAGTTATGCTGGAAATGGCCATCCGGTAATCTTTCAGCTTTATGCACAGGTTTCTCACAGGGCCCTTAACGGTGGAAAATGTCACAGTTGCGATCGCAGATTTACCCCCATCGTTACAAGGCATCAAAATCGTACAGTTGTCTGATTTCCACTATGATGGTCTGCGACTGTCGAATCAATTGCTACAACAAGCAATAGATGTTTGCAATCAAGTAGAACCCGATTTGATCGTACTCACGGGCGACTACGTAACCACCGATCCCAAGCCAATTCACGACCTAGTACCGTACCTCAGAAATTTGCAAAGTCGCATCGGCATCTACGCCATTTTAGGCAACCACGACCTCTTTTATGCCAACTCAAAAAAGGAAATCCGCACCGCCCTCACTAGTATCGGTATTCAAGTACTCTGGAATCAAATCGCTTATCCCTTTGGCCCAGAATTAGCCTTAGTCGGTTTAGCAGATTTTCGTTCCGCCAAATTCAAACCCGCCTCAGTCATGAAACAGCTAAACCCCGCCATTCCCCGTATAGTTTTATCCCACAATCCCGATAGCGCCCCACACTTACAACAATGGCGAGTAGATTTACAACTCTCCGGTCATACCCACGGCGGTCAAATTCATCTGCCCAACTTAGGGCCACTACCCAGTTACTTCCCTATCCTCGCCAACTTCATCCCCAAACCCCTGCGTCCCTACCTACCATATTTCCGCAAAGATTGTCGCAAAGTATTTCAACATTGGGAATGGTCGCAAGGATTGCACCAAATTGGCAATAACCGTTTATATATTAATCGCGGATTGGGTACTTACTTCCCCGGACGTTTATTTTGTCCCCCAGAAGTTACCGTGATTGAATTAACTTAGATCTTGCACCAGAGTTATCACCTTAGTTTCTTGCAAATATCCTTACCTGAAAGCCTATATTTTTCCTTTAGAAACCCGGTTTCTTTAGCCTTATTGAGAAAGGTGCAAGACCTGAGTTAACTTAACTATAGCGATCCTAAATGAATTGCCAACAACTAAACCCCACCCAACCCTCTCCTTGGTAAGGGGAGGGCTAGGGTGGGGTTGATTATTTAAATAGGATCGCTATATATCATTATTTAAACTCGGTTATAAATCATCACTTTTTTGGGACAGACGATAGGTTTTTCTCTACCCAAATATCGTCAAATACTAATTCATAAATTCGATTGTTGACGTGGAGATAATCGTCTCGTTTTACTACTAACCCAGACATGATTAATTCGGTTTCTTCAGGACTATCAACCGCTACCACTTTTCCTTGTTGTAAAATTTGTTGGTAAAGTTTTAGTAATTCAACCGCACGCTGTTTATCGTTCAAAATCCGATCGCGTATCGTTCGCAAATGCTCTGGATTGTCTCGCGATTCCCAATTTTCGATGATTTGCGATCGCACTAAATCTTCCACATAAGCTGCTTCATCGTTAGTCGGAATGGGAGACTCAGAACTGCAAATCAGTTTGCACACCTTTTGGGTGAGAAAAGGCTGTCCTCCCGTCCAAGCTATTACTTCTGTAAGTAACGTTTGGGGATTGGTGACTCGTTTGGTCAATCCTTGCAGTAAAGGTTGAGCTTCATGCGCTTGGAAACCTTTGAGTTGAATTGCTTGACCGACATTAAAAGGAGTGCGGTTTTTATCTTGAATTAATTGGGAAGGAGTCGCTACACCTAACAGCACAAAATTCAAACGCTGATAGTCGGAACTGTCAGCCCGTTTGTTATAACAAGTGCGGATGATGCCAAAAAATGCGCTTCTGTCAAACTGAAGGTCGAGTATGCTATCAATTTCATCGATGAAAATAATTATTTTTTCAGAAATAGCAGTTAACAATACTTCGTTAATAAATTCGGATAAACGTTGCACGGGGGATAATAATTCGCGTTCCCGCCACCAAGTTCGGATATTGACTTTATCTAAGAGATTCAAACCACTAACTAAAAGGTAGGCAAAGCCTGCATACCACTGGTCTAAAGTTATCTGGGAATTGCTCATTGTAGAAATATCGATCGCAACACAAGCAAATCCTTCTGCTTGCAGCTTTTTCATAATTTGGACGCGCAAGCTGGATTTGCCCATTTGTCGGGTATTCAGGATATAGCAAAGTTGTCCGAGTCTTAAGGCTTTGTATAAATGTCGGTCTGCCGATCGCACTACATAAGTAGGCGCATCTATGGGCAAACTTCCGCCTACTTGGTAATCGTAACTCGGCGGTTCTTCAGCACTTTTGAGCAGCGCATTTTCGAGAACTAATTCAGCTTGAGTGGCTTTGAGAATTTCTAGAGTGTGCGATAATTCTTTGGTGCGTTCTTCGACTTTTTGCTCCAAAGTTCGGTTGTAATCTTCTAATTGTTCGTAGAGTTGAGCGTTTTCGATGGAGATAGCGGCTTGAGCGGCAATTATTTGTAAAGTTTCGACTCGTTGCGGGGTAAATGCGCCGATCGCGAGATTATTTTCTAAGTAGAGAATGCCTGTTAGTTTGCCGCGATCGAGTAAGGGAGTGCAGAGGATCGATTTGGCTTGAGTGGCGAGAATGTAAGCGTCGCGGGTAAATTGTCCTGATTCGGTGGCGTTATTTAATACTACATTTTCGTGGCTGCGAGCGACGTAATTAACGATGGCGGTTGATAGTAGGGGAATTTCAGTTTCAGGGTCTAGAGAATCTGCGGGAATGGATTGGAGAATGGTAATGCGATCGCTCTCTACGGCTGCTTGGGCTTCTATAACTAAATTCCCGTCTTTATCCAGGATGAGAAAACCTTTTTCTGCGCCTGCATTTGCGATCGCAGCTTTCATAACTTGGTTTAACAACTGTTCTAAAACGATTTCACCGGAAATAGCTTGGGATGCTTTCATTACGGCGGCAAAATCCAACGCTTCGCTTGAATTTCTACCTGTTGTGGTGACTGTCTTGATAGTATTGCTTTGCGTATCTGTGGCGGTTGAACCAAGCCATTGTACATATTTTTCATCTAAATCTTCTACTTTGCGTTTTGCTCCCCAAATTTGATAGCATTGGCGTGCTTTCTTTAAATGAATTTGGGCGAAATCCGGTTTTTCTTGGGCCAACCAAAACTTAGCAGCTAATTCGTTAGCGAGTGCTTCTTCGTGAATAAACTCATTTTCTTTGGCAGATTTAATGGCTCTGTCATATAAATTTATCGCTTCATAGCAATTACCCGATATGCGGGTCATTTCTGCGGCGACTAAAAGATACTTGTGCAGGAAATTTTCCGGACATTGTTCTGCCCATGTCTTCAGTCGTTGTTGATTGGCTTCTAATTTTTGCCAGTATTTCTCCTTCTCGGTTTCGTCAGCTAGGGGATAGAGAGCAACGAGAGTTAATGAGTAATAAAAATTCAGCTTAGCGATAGATATAGTTCCGGGAATAAAAGGTGTTAATTTCTCTGTTTCTTCCAGATAAGATAACTCTGGTGGCTGACCGTATAGATAGAGAATTTGAGCTTTAAAAATTTGGTAGAAGCAAATGGCTGCGAGGGTTTGCTCGGTTTGACAAGTCGCAAAAAAAGCAGACTCATCTTCATATTCGGTGGCAAAACTAAATTTATCCTCAGTTAAACCAAGGAGGTTTTGGATGATAATTTTAGCAGCTAAAATACAATTTATTGCCCAACTATTTTGAGTTTTTTTAGTAAATTCTAACTTCTGAGAGGCTTCCTGGAGCAAGGAATCTAGATTTTTACCTTGATAAATGACGTTGTATAAATTGTATGTATAAATATATCCAGTAACTTGGAAATCGCCCGCTTGCAGTCCAGCATCAACTCCTTCAGCATTGATACTTTCAGAAAGTTTGACGTGCATTAACCAAGGCGATATTTGATTAGCATGAAATTGAGCTACGACAACCTTAGAAGCTAAATTTTTATACTTATCGGCTAGTTTCATCCCCAGAGAAGTATATTCATAACCCGATCGATAGTCATGCAAGTCATGAGCGATAATACACGCCATAAAGCTATAAATCATTGCCGACACTGGGGTGTGACCGTATTTCAGATTTAGATTGACAGCTTTAACTCCGATGACGTTCCTCAACATTGGATTGATAGCCCAAGCAATTGGAAAAATACGAGAAAGGATTTTTAAAATAGCTTTTTTCTCTGGAATTTCCATTTCTGGGTGGTTATACAACGAACTAATTTCTCGCGTTCCTAAATTTTCTCGGTATTCCTGAATCTCGTTATCGAAGGCAGCTTGAAGGTTATCTGTTGGTAAGTCGCTTCCCAACAGCTTTAGGACTGTTATACCAACTTCAAGTGCCTCTTCATATCTTGCTAATAACGTATATTGATTCATCCGTAGATAGTAAAAATCTGCACTATCAAATCCAGGTTTTGCTTGTTGGATTGATTTTTCAATTAAATCCTGAGATCGATCGAAATTTCCATTTAGATACTCGACTTCTGCCAGTTCTTTGTAAAGGTCGATCGCTATTGCATAACGCTGTTGCCAAATATCTACGGGAAACACATCATTGGCAATAGTTAGATAGTCTCTAGATGCTGTATATGCAGTGGCTTCTTTGGCTTTTTTACCTGCACGTAAATTTAATTCTGCCAGTTCGATTTTTTCGCGATCGGTCTCCAGTAACCCTCGACCTTTATTGAGATGATCGACTAAAGTAAATAGTTTTTCTCCTAACTCCGCTTTACCGATTTTTTTCAGCAATAACCTACCGATTTGAAGATGGACGGACTGCTTTCGATCGTCATCAATCAAAGCATAAGCTGCCTGTTGTACGCGATCGTGTTGAAATTTATATTCTTCGACGATTAACGCAGATTCGATCAGTGTTTTTGAAGTAGTAAGTTCTAAAGATGAAGTTGGCTGAATCAAGCCTAGCTGAATTGCTGGTAAGAGATTTTGAAAAGTTTTGACAGCGGATATTTTGCAAATTTTGCAGAGAGTTGTGAGGTCGAAGCGATTGCCAATGCAAGCAGCTAAATATAATGCTTTTTGAGTTGTTTTTTGCAGTTTCCTCAGTTTATCGAGCATCAAGTCAACTACATTGTCTGTGATGCCTAAAGCTTCAATTTGAGCGATATCCCATTGCCAACATTTGCCTGCCCGATCGAAACTGAGTAAATTTTCTTGATAAATAGTTTTGATAAATTCATTAATAAAGAAGGGATTTCCCGATGTTTTTTGATAAACTAATTCTGCTAGCGGTTGAATGCTTTCTGGTTCCTGGTGAAGCGCATCGGCAATCAGTTGTACTATTTCTGGAAGTTGCAGAGGAGTGAGGATAATTGTATTAACGATCGCGCCTTGTTCTTGTAAGCGATCGCGCATTTTGATTAAGGGGTGATTCAGATTGACTTCGCGATCGCGATAAGCGCCGATGCAGAGTAAATACCCTAAATCGCGCTCGTTCATCATCATTTCTAGCAACTTTAAGGTTGCCGAATCAGCCCATTGCAAATCGTCGAGAAAAATAACTAACGGGTGTGCTTGCTGACAGAAAACTCGCAGGAAATTTAGGAAAACACTATTAAATCGATTTTGCCTTTCTGTGGCTTCTAGAAGCTGCACGGGAGGCTGGGAGCCGATAATTTGTTCGATTTCGGGAATCAGATCGACTATTACCTGTCCGTTGGCTCCCAAAGCAGCCAGAATTTTTTCTCGCCACTGACCTAATTGAGCGTCACTTTCGGTCAGCAGTTGTTGGACTAAAAATTTAAATGCAGATGCGATCGCCGAATAGGGAATATTGCGCTGAAACTGATCGAATTTACCGGAAATAAAATAGCTGCGTTGCTTAGTAATTGGTTTGTAAAGTTCTTGGATCAGCACTGATTTCCCGATACCAGCATAACCGCCTACCAGCACCATTTCCGTCGCTCTTTCGCCCGTCCCTTCCGCGATTCTTTGAAAAGTGGAAAGTAATGTTTCTATTTCCGCTTCTCGACCGTAAAGTTTTTGGGGAATTGCGAAGCGATCGGAAACATCTTTACGACCGAGAGGAAAATTTAAAATTTGGCCGTTTCGCTGGAATTGATGCAAACATTCTTTTAAATCTGCTTTTAGTCCCAAGGCAGTTTGATAACGATCTTCCGCATTCTTCGCCATCAATTTCATCACGATATCTGAAATTACCTGTGGGATTTCTTCATTATTTTTGAATTTTGAACTTTGAATTTTGAATTGTTCGGGTTGTTTGGCAATATGACAGTGAACTAATTCTAATGGATCTTCGGTTTCAAACGGCAGTTTTCGGGTGAGTAACCGATAAAAAGTTGCGCCGAGTGAGTAAAAATCCGTGCGGCGATCGAGGGAGCGATTCATTCTGCCAGTTTGCTCTGGCGACATATAAGCTAATGTCCCTTCTAAAAGATGGGGATTTTTAAGAGTTGGATTTTCGCGAGTAAATTTTGTAGAAATGCCAAAATCAATAATTTTGACTTGTCCGGTTTGGGGATTATAAACAATATTAGAAGGGTTAATATCTTTATGAATAATATTTGCAGTATGAATTTCGCCAAGTGCGCCTGCAATTTGGATGGCAATGGAGAGAAATTCTGCCAGCGAAAATGTTTGGGATTGTAATAAAACATCGAGAGATTGCCCGCCGAAATCTTCTAATACCATCGCTAGGGTATTTTTATAGGGCAATAATTCATAAGCTTTTATTGCGCCATCGATTTGGAGGGATTTGGTAATTTCGTATTCTTGTTTGTATCGAGTTAATTCGGCGGGATTTGGATAATCTTCTTTGAGAATCTTTAGGATAACGGGATGATGGCGAGATTTATGGACAGCCCGATACACCAATGAATTAGAACTTTCGTAAATCTTGGAGAGAATCTGGTAGTTGTCCATTTCACTCATTCCTGAATTCAGTTCAAGCCATAAAAACGAACTGGGTTATCCCAAACAATTTTACGCACAATTTCCTGTGAAAGTTGCGATTCGAGCGCCACCACTTCTGTAACAATATTTGGATTATGATCCATGTGCGGATAGTCAGAGCCAAAGATTAAGTTATCCGAACCGATCGCATCAATCAGTTGAGGTAAATAGGATTCTGAAGGCTCGATCGCAATGAAGCACTGGCGGCGAAAGTATTCGGATGGTTTCATTTTGACACGATCGCTCACTTCCCATTGCAAGTCTTCATATTCGCGATCGAGCCTCCACAGCCAGTAAGGAACCCAACCGCAGCCAGACTCCAAAAATCCCACTTTCAATTTAGGATGACGCTCTAAGACACCGCCTTCGATTAAAGATAACAGTGCCATCATTTGTTCCATCGGATGAGAGCAAGCATGGAGTGCAAAACGAGTTTGAAAGCGATCGCTGCCAGCAGTAGGCGATCGGCTGTGCGTCCCTTCATGCAGGCTAACCGCAATTTCCAACTCTTCACACGCACTCCAAAAAGGTTCGTAAGCGCGATCGCTCAATAACCGTCCTTTCACTGGATTAGGACGTAAAAAAACGGCTTTCCAACCAAAAGCAGCTATTCGTTGTAATTCCGATACCATTTCTTCTGGCGCGTGGGGATTGACAACTCCTACCCCTCGCAAAATTTCTGGATTATAGCTACAAAAATCCCGCAGCCAATTATTATAAGCGCGAACAAATGCACCTGCTAATTGAGGAGCGATCGTATCTATACCAATAATCCATGAAAAATATGTGGGATAAATAAACGCAATATCAACGCCCATTTGGTACATTGCTTGGACGTGAGATTCTGGATCGAAATTATTCAACCACGATCGAGGATGATTTGCGATCGTTTGCTTACCTGCTTCCCAACGAAGACGATCGGAATCGAGATTGACGATCGATTCACCTTTAATTTTTAGATCCGGAGATAAAGCAAAACTTTTAAACGCAGGTTCGAGATAATCTAACCACATTTGGTGTGGTTCGTAAACGTGAGAATCGGCATCAATAATGCGGTATCCGTTGAGCATAGTCGTGAAAATAGAGGTTGCTGTTTGTAAACGGAGATCTTGCATCTGTCTCATCAACCGCCTGGGGTTCAAACCCCAGGCTAATAGCGCAAGTCCGTTAAAACGGACTAATCTTTCTTTTCAGTCCACTTAAGTGGACTTTTGCTATTAGCCCGGAAATTGATTTCCGGGCGGGTGTGGGCGACTGTATCTGGACGGGTGTGGGCGACTGCATCTACATCCGTATCTACATCTGTGTTCATCTGCGTTCATCTGTGTTCATCTGTTGTAAAAAACTTCTTAAAATTACTCTCGCAAACACCATCACAGCCAAACAGGTATCGGATTCAACATCTCTTCTGTCATCGCTTCTTTTACCCAACCCAATTGCACCGGAACCTCATAAAGTCGTCCGGGTGCTAGTCGTTTCCAAAAATGACGCATTCCCGGAACGATTACCTTCACTACTCTCAACCCAATATCGGGGCGAGTTTGGTCGAGAACTAGCATTTCCATTCCTTTTTGTTCGACAATTTGCTGACAAAGCTTGATGTCGTCTCGCAAATCTTCGTTATTGACGAGAGGATAATCAGAATATACTTTGGCAGGTATTTGTGACGATGGAACTAAATAAGGTTGATTCTCCAAAGTAGCTGTTTTCCACCAATTTATTACAGGCGGTTCGGCAGAATCAGCATATTGAGTTGTACCATCAGCATTAGCTGTTAAGACAGGTGGAAGCAGTTGATTGACTTCGGTCAGCGCTCTCTGCACTGCTAATTTAGGATCGAAGTGAGCGCCGAAACCTAAGATAATATCTTCTACTTCGCGATCGCATCGACGACTGATCGCAGCAAAAGCGGGAATATTCAGATCGCTGGTAATATCGAGAACCCAAATTTCGCGATTAATTGAGCGGTAATAATTTATCAAATCTTGAAAATAAGGCTCTTCAAAACTATCTAAATCTACCCTCGGTCTAGAAATCCGATTGTACCACCACAGGGCAACGCTATCTCGTTCTACCAATTCCATAAAGCCTTGTAAAATAGCTTCTTCCAGCGTATTACCTGCCGCACAACCGTTAGTATCTGCCCAACAATCGGGTTGACCTAACCCCCCCTGCCCCCCTTCCCTGCGAGGGAAGGGGCGAGTAGGACTGCCCTCTCCTTGCAGGAGAGGGGCTGGGGGAGAGGTCTTATCCAGTTGTGGATAGCCGAAATAACAATATGCTGTTGGTAGATACTTGAATTCTTGGTGAGTCAAAGACCAAATTGGCGTCCAATCAATTTCTCGCGTTTCGTCAAATGGTTCGGGAACGCGCTGGAAAAAGCTGCCACATTTGGCATTCCATTCTATTCTGTTTTCGTATTGATTCTGGCTAAAATTCATGCAATGGTTGGGATGAATTGCTTTATCTCTCAATTGCTGATAACTACTTTTAACTTTGTATTCATCTCCCTGAAAAACACCTGAGTAGCGCTCGATCGCTTCGCAAAAAGCACTTGCTTTTGCTTGAGCATCTGTTCTTCCTTTCCCCGCACTTCTGCCTCCTAAATTCTGTTGTAATAATCTAACTTCATCAAACGTGGAAGCAAAATGATGCTTGGCAAAATAAGTAGGAGTTAAACCATTAGAATTGCGAGATAATTTTCCCAACTCTCGTACAATTCCTGTAATGGGGCTAATATGATGTTTGTATCGCTCAAAAGTTTCTTCTGGAGAAACGCAACGATGACCGCCATCAGCGAGAAACTTTTTTTTGCGGCTGCCAATTACTACAGGTAAAGGCTTACGATGTTCTGATTTAAGAATGCCGCAACAATTACAATGAGGACGTTTAATTAATGGATGCTTTCTGGTTTCTGATGTAAGGATGTTATGTGTAATTAGCATTCCTTCCAGAGATTTGTTTTCTCCCTGGATAATCCATTTCAGGAGTTCCGTTGCTGCCATTGTCAGAGCAGTTTGTTGCGTTGATGGCAAGTCAGCTAGTGGTGGTGTTAGTGGAAGTGGAGATAAAGTATTTCTGCGTCTTTGGATAAACTTTTCAATCGGTCGGTTGCCTTCCAAGCGTTGAGACAGACATTCCCAACAACCTGTTTGGGAAGTATGGAAAATTGGCCCAATCCAGAGCGTTGTTCCTATCGATTTTACCAACATCCAAGGACGCGATCGCATCTGATTTTCTCGATTAATTTCTGCCAGTTCTGGACGCAAATAATCGTCAGTTAAAACAATTTCAAAATTTGCATCTTCAGCAATTTCAATATGTAATGAATTAAGAATTTTAATAAAATCCGAAGCAGATAACGAGCCTAAAGCTTTGACTTTAACTTTAGTTTCTTGCAAGCGATGATAAGCATCTTTAATATTGACATCCAAATGCTCGACAAATACAATTATATTAGCAGGCAAGATCATCTCGCTTTCAACGAGAAAGCCTTGATGTTCCAGTTCCATCAAGGCATAATAAATATACGCTACTGGTAATTCTTCCTGAAGTCGATCGACAATTTCATCAACGGTATGGTTTCCGTCTAGTAAAGGGCAGATAGATTGGTAAATGCGATCGCTCAAACAAACAGCACCATTTTCAGATAAAAGAAATGTCCCTTCTCCCTCAACATTCTCAACGCGAAATTGAGTTTTAAACCTCGGTCTTTTCAACATATTTAACTAAACTTGTTCAAATAAGCTTGAATCTAGATCCCGACTTTTTTAAAAAGTCGGGATATGAGCCTACCTCTCCCTCTTATGTCATCTCAAATTGGGAATATTTTAGTTTTACGTTCCGCTAACAGGAATATAAGCAGAAGGCGGCAGATAACCGTCGCCATCTTCGTTTTCACCTTGCATCCAATTTATTAATTGCTCCTCTGTAACGGTAGCTTCACCAAATGCCGGACAGGGCGGATAGGCAAGATAGATTACATATTCCACAGGTTCAACATACTTCAAATTATCTTTACTATACGCTGCAATGATGTTTTTGAGTTCGTCTTTCTCAGACTGTAATATGTCACGGACGCGGCCTGAAAAGCTATCAGTCACTATTTCAACATGAAACATTTGCATAAATGGCTGATGACTTAAGCTGTCAGGTTCTTTACCCTCGTTAGTATCTTCTTCTTTTTTAGTAAGTTCTCCGTAAATGTCAGGTAAAGTCAGGGTGATATTTTTTGACTTACACTCCTCTATTTCTAAATTTTTACCCATGAATAGTTTTTTGATTTTAAGGCTCGTCGCGTAGGCAAGTGGCTTTACATCTTCGTCTCCATAATTACTGACTGCATAGCGATACCGAGCTTGGTCTTGAAGGATTTTGATAAAAATTTTCTTCAATTCTTGTTCCTGTTCCTCATTTTTTTGGCCTTTAAATGCTAAATGTTTACTCCAAGACCAGGCAACAAATTGAGACCACTGTTTTATTCCACTCTGGATATTACGGAACTCATCTTTAAGTCCATCAGGCAATTGTTTGTCGTCCATTTTTAAATTACTCCTAAATTAATTATAAAAATCATCAATTAGCTTTGACAAGAGTCTGCTGGCTAAATTCGGCATTATCCATCAAGAAACTAAAGTCTGCACATTTTTTCGGATCGCCATTTAAGCGACAAACATTATCTTCACAGTTTTTTGAATCGCCGTTTAACTGACAAAAATTATCTTTTATCGGCAGATGTGCAGAAGTATGACAGACTATGCAAGAAACTCCTTGAGCATAGGGTTCTAAAGCAACATTTGTCAATGGTTTTATATGCCTACTATCTGGCATAATCACTCTGCGACGAATTTTTCCTTCAGCAAAATTACTGTAAGGATTTTCTGGAGCCCCTAGCCACTGAGTACCGATTAATTGATAATACTGCCACACGGATGATTCATCAATCGATTTGAGACTATTTTGGTATTCCTTGTTTAGTTTTGTAATAGATTCACTTATTTCATTTGCACGGCAAATTTTAGATGGAATCTGATCCTTAACTGCGATTCCTTGATTTACTTCGATCGTAACTGCTTTAGGCTCCTTGTTGCTGATATCCCAAAGGTAAGGGGGTTTTACATAAGGCTCGTTTTCTTGGCAGTTTTTCGTATTGCATTCGTTGTTGTACAGAGTGTACTGTTTCGTTTTTTGAGCATCGCAGGGTGGTGCATTATCTATATGCTCGAAGGTAGACCAGATCCAACCTCGACTGCTAGTTTTGTGCATAATATGGAACCCAATTAATCCCAATTCAGGTTTTTCATTCAAGATTTCACCTCCCTTACTAACTATCTTGCGTTTAGTGGTATAGTATCGAGCTTTTTCTTGTTCGGTGTTTCGCTCATCAAATACTCGCCAAGCTACTTTTATTTCAATTGCACCCTCAGCTTCATAGGCGTTACAATATTTTCGATTAGTTGAGGTTACCATTTTCTCACTACATACAAGTTGAAATAAATTTTCAGAATCTGAGTTTTGCCATAAAGATACTAAATTAGTGGCATCATACCATTTATTTTTATCGATTTGTTTAAACTCAACCGGATTAAGGCGAATTTCATTAATAACGTAATTACCTTGCGAATCGACCAAAGGAATTTTGTTTGCTGCATCAATACTACTCAGTGATATTTTTACTTGTTTTTTATCAATGGTCAACTCAGATTCTAATTCTCCATAAGCATCCAACAAATCTTTTCTACTGGCTATTTTATACTCACCTGATTCCTTTGCTGTTACAAACTCTTCTGCCTCAGTTAGGCGTAAATTTTGGTTGTATTCTATTTCAGAGCCTGCGCGATCGTTCAAACATTGAACAACTTCTGGTAGTTTGTCTAGTGATGGCGGTGTTGCTCCATTGGGTAGAAATAAATCTTTGGGAGAAGGGTATAGTTCCCAACGACGAGGCGCTTCTGGAGCTTGCCCGATGATTTTCGGATACTTCCGATCTGATAGCGGATCGGTAGATTCTAATGGTTTTCCTTCACAATCAACTGGCCAGTTTAAAGCGATGAAATCTTTCCAGGCAAAATCATTAATTGCTTTTTCATTGGGAGTGATAAATGGATCGGGATTCCTTGAAATGTTCTTCTCTTGAGAAGAATCAGGATTGTAGGGGATGTCCTTAAATGTTTCCGTTATTTTGATGGGAGGCTTAATTAGTAGTTGATTTTTGGCGATCGTATTCCCCAATGCTATCTCTCCAACAATAACGATAAAGGCTACGATCGCAATCGCAACCAATCGACGCCTGATGAATCTCATAAGGTTTCTGCACTTTTAGTTAAACTTTATTGAACTGGGATCGATCGCCAGCCACAATCTTTCGTAAAAAATCTTATCAACTGCTACTTAAAACGATCGCTAAAATACTGCCGATACAACTCGCAACTTACGGTTGCTAAATTGCTTTGTAAATTTACCAATCCCATACTTTGTAACTTAAATGCCTCTACTAAATCCAACGCTACAGGCGTGCTGCTCTTTACAACTCGAACAAAAGCTGCTAGTAATTCAGGCTCCTGTTGGAGAGTCCACAGTTGTCGCTGTAAACGATCGCCATAAATTCCTTCTGAAATAGAAGAGGTTTGCAAGGTTTGGTCTAGAGTGGCTTCACCGCGTCCGATATGATAAAGCGCTACCCTTACTAAATAAGGATTTCCGTTCACGAAAGCCGTTAGTTGCTCGGCGTCTTCAGCCGACCAATCCAGTTCTTGCCGTTTGGCTAAATCCTGCACTTGCTCGCTATTAAATGGCGGTAATTCGATCGGCAACCCGACGTTAAAAGGCGATTTATTG
>CAZJJR010000069.1:0-9998 GCA_964546365.1 uncultured bacterium
CACCGTCGAGATTAGCCTTTCATACTCACCTAACATTCGTATAAGTGGGTATGAAAGGCGCAGACTCGTTAAATTCTCAAGCAATTCAAACTGAAAAACTTATCCTGTATTAGCGGGTTTAAAGATAAGTTTGGCATCAAATGCCAAATTTAGGGCAAACTCGCCCTACAACTTCTGGATACTCAATTATTCTCGACCCAGATATTTATCATCGCGAGTGTCGATGCGGATGCGCTCTCCTATAGAAATGAATAGGGGCACCATCACCTGAGCACCAGTTTCCACAATGGCAGGTTTAGTACCGCCAGTAGCCGTGTCTCCCTTCACTCCAGGATCGGTTTGAACCACTTCCAATACCACCGCATTGGGTAGTTCTACTTCCATTACCTGATCTCCCCAACGGATCACGTTTACTTCCATACCTTCTTTGAGGTACTTGACACGTTCGCCAATTTGGGTTGCAGAAAGCCGAGATTCTTCATAGGTTTCCATATCCATGAAGACATATTCATCGCCTTCTTTGTACGTATGTTGCATCGTACTTTTTTCCAGATTAGCTTGGGGTACAGTTTCCCCGGCTCGGAAAGTTTGTTCTACCACATTCCCGGTTTGTACGTTTTTCAGCTTTGTCCGCACGAAAGCCGAACCTTTACCTGGCTTGACGTGGAGGAATTCTACCACCCGCCAAACACCGCCATTCCATTCAATTGACACACCGGGTCGAAAGTCGTTACTAGAAATCATGAAGCTTTTTTCACAGCCAGATCAATCGGCCTTTAATTGTACCTCTGTTAGGGGACTAGGGTCTTAGTGAAAGGATGAAGTCTGAAGGATGAAGTAAAGACATTAATTTTGACTTCTGCCTTGGAGCCTCCTGCCTTTTGCCTTCATCCTTGGAGACTTCATCCTTTTCCCTAGCCAACGGTATGGGAAAATTGAGGATCGTGTGTAATTAAATAATTTATTTATGCCTCGAAAGAGTCTTCCAATCTTTAATGCGTTAAAACGCTGGCTCCGAACGGGGGTCTTGATGATGCTGCTAGTTTCCCTCTTCATTAGTCTGAGCGGTGCCGGATGGAACTTTTTAGGCAGCAGTGGTCGCGAGAGTCGTCTACCAGCAGGCAATGCCATTACCGATGGGAAAGCACTATTGCGGTACGCCTTACCCATAGATAATGAGCCTGTTAGGGAACTGCAAAAGAGTTTGGAAGACATTTCCAACCAACTGCGGGCTAATCGCCGCTGGAGTGCCATTTCTGGAGATATCAGCAAAGCATCTTTAATTTTGAGCGATCGCGCTAAATTGTTAGAGAGCGTTCCCGACGATCGCAAATCAGAAGCAGAAAATGCGATCGCAAACATAGAAGCCGGAATCGGTCAACTGAGAACCGCTTTAGAAGCCCAAGATAAAAATCTGATCTCCGAAGAACGTTCTAAAACACTCAACTTCGTGAGCGAATTGGAAGAGTTGATGGTGCAAGGATTTCCCTTTGAAGTACCATCTGAATACAGCAACCTTCCCCAACTCAAAGGTCGCGCTACCGTGGAAATGACCACCAACAAAGGTTCTCTCACCATCGTTGTAGACGGCTACAGCGCCCCGGTGACAGCTGGTAACTTTGTTGACTTAGTTCAGCGAGGATTCTACAACGGTATGCCATTTATCCGCGCCGAAGAATCTTACGTGCTACAAACCGGCGATCCCCCGGGCCAAGAACAAGGTTTTATCGACCCAGCTACCGGAAAATATCGCGCGATTCCTCTAGAAATTTTAGTGAGGGGCGATAACGCACCTATCTATGGCATTACCCTGGAAGATGCCGGTCGTTATCGGGATCAGCCCGTCCTACCATTCTCTGCTTACGGCGCCGTGGCAATGGCTCGTCCGGAATCAGACCCTAACGGTGCTTCTTCTCAGTTTTTCTTCTTCTTGTTTGAACCAGAACTAACTCCTGCTGGTCTCAACTTACTCGACGGTCGCTATACTATCTTTGGCTTCGTGACAGAAGGTAAAGATGTTTTAGAAAAACTCAAGCAAGGTGACACGATTGAATCAGCTAAAGTAATCCAAGGGACAGAAAACTTAGTCGAACCTTCGGTTGCTTAAAAGTAATTGCCAATTTCAGATTGCTGGGGAAATTATTGATGATTTAACCAGCAATCTGAAATTAAATTATTCATTTATCATACCTTTTCCGCTACTATGAACGGTTGGAAAAGAGCCAAAAAAATAATTATCGCTTTGTTGGTATTCCTGAGTTTATTCGTTGGGCTACCCGCCATTACATTCGGAGTGTTACAGTACTGGCAAGTCATTTTTTTATTGTTAAGTTATATAGCTTTCTTTTTGGCAACAATTTGGCGGGCGGCTAGCTATGGTAAATTGGCTAAAACTACGGAAGACGAACAGTATAAACGCCCAATAGGTCGCCTTATTTTAGCAGCCACTTTCTTTGGTATTTGGGCAGTTCATTGGTTAGCGATCTATGATTTTTCTCGCAAGAGAACTATCAATATTGATTATTTAGAGATTGTCGGCATATCTTTAATCATCATAGCAATTATTATTAATCAAGCGGCAATCCGTAAATTGAAGAATTTGTTCGATCGCATTACTGTCAAGTCAGATCGTCAACTAATCACCAACGGTATTTACAGGCTCGTCCGCCATCCCATTTACCTCAGCTATTTTTTACTATTTTCAGGATGTTGCACCCTCTTACACGGTAGCTTATTCACCTTTATATTGATGTGTTTGGTTTGTGGTGTTTGGTTGAACAACCGAATCGCTATTGAGGAAGAAATGTTAATTGCCAGATTTGGCGAGCAATACAAAGAATATCAACGAAAAACTCGCAAAATTATCCCATTCATTTATTGAATAAAAAATAAAATTTTCAATTATTTAGCGAATATTTGATTAAGCTTTTGTGAAATTTACCTAATTACTCACTAAACAAAATAAAATAGTTATCAATTCACAACTTCTTTCTATCTCAACTATTCATTCACTTTCTCACTGTATGGTAATACTAGAATACTTATTTATACTCACCCTAGCTGGAATAGCAGGCTTACTAATCTTTAGAGCAAGTCAGACAAAACATCAGCAGCAACAATTAGAAAATGCTTTCTATAAATTACTCAAAGAGCAAAACAGCCGAATTTCTCTAATTCAACTAGCCGCAGCATCTAGAGTAGAATCTCTCTTAGCTAAACAATACTTAGAACAGCAAATCAAAGCTTTTGGTGCAGTTCCAGAAGTCGATCCAGACGGGGATATGTTTTACAGATTTCCGAAAATTTAGAGATAGTCTAAGATGCTATTAGCTAAAAAAGGCACGATATGAGGCTTTACTCCTCATCCCGTTAAGCACGGTTTATGGTATGTTACTTAGTTCGGAAGGTTGTTAAGGCTACCGACAGATGCCCATATTTACTCTAATCTCTTAATGCTGCTTTTTTATATGGAGTGGGAAAAATACTTTGATAATTATATGAAAGACTAATGAGGCTTTTCATACTATGCTAGGCTAAAGCGCTACCCTTTACTGGCTTAGTAAGTCTATCAAAATTAATTAAGTCATGAGTCTTTTAATTTATAGATAGCGTTTTTGTAAACGCCTTTGATACCATGCACTTGTATCAGGGAGAACGGGGAGGTTAAGATGCAGGTAACAGAAGCTCAAGATAAATGCCTCAATTGTTTGGGACGGGCCATTAAAGAGTTAAATGGGGAAGCTACACCCAGCCAATTAGAGCAAATTGCAGAACTAATCAGCCAAACAATGACAGGCCCTTGGCGATTTTTTCATACTCCAGAACACATTTTTGAGGTAGGTAGCACGGAAGAACCAGTTGATGTGTTAGCTGCTTTGTTCCACGACTTGGTATACGTGCAAGTTGATAATGGCATCAGCCTCAATATCAGCAGCTACATTACTCCATTTGTCAAGGATGTTCGCGGACATATCGTAATTCGCGAATCGGATGAACTACCTAAAGAGCGCGGGTTCAATATTGTAACATCTGTATTTGGCTTTTCTCCATGCCAAACTCTTTCTCCATTTGCCGGACAAAATGAATTTTTGAGTGCAGTAATTGCTGCTAAATGTCTGGAGAATGTTTTGCCTGAGCGTATCATCGCTGAAATAGCAGCTTGTATAGAAGCAACAATTCCATTTCGTCCTAAATTGGAATCTGGTTTAACTGCAATGGATTTGCTGTATCAGCGAATGATAAATATCAGCAATCAATATAATTTTGGATGGACAGAGGAAAAAGCTGCTGATGTAGTTAAGCGAGCAGTTAGATTAGCTAATCGGGATGTGAAAAATTTTGCTTATCACAATTCAGCCGATTTTTTAGATAATACATGGAATCTATTACCAGAAACTAATCACGAATTAAGTAATGCTAATTCTTACACGGTGAACGGATATCGTAAATCTTTGCAGAAGATGGAAGGTTTTATGAACTTCCTGAAACCGGAACTGGTGTTTCAACAGTTTATGGGAGAACCAGACGATCGAACATATCAAGAACTAATTTCTAGAACAAGTAAAAATTTGGAAGTTGCTAGACTTTATTTGGGAAGCAAATTAACTGCGGTGGCTATTCTTGAGGCACTTTCTTATCGGATGGGACAGGATATTCCAATTTCTACTATGATGGGAGAACTGTCGAGTAGAAAACTCAATATGGTAGCGTTGGAAAACTTTATCCCAGATGTTACGGAAGGTCATCAGCCAAGAAATGCGCTAGAAAGTGAGGTGTTAGACTTATTATCTAAAGGACGTAATCGAGAATCTTCCTACGATTTAAAACATTCTCCAATCACTACTTTTATTATCAAATACATGGGTTTCGAGCGCGTAGGAGATCTCTTGCGAAAAGCCAAAGAATTTTTTAAAGAAACTCAAAATGCTAAAACCGAGGAATTTTTTAAGGAAAATCAAAATCTCAAGGCAGAAGAATTTCTCAAAGAATGCGATCCCGAAGTTATCAAAATGTTAACTGAGGCAGTAGAAAAACTTTTCGATAGTCGAAAGGTTGCATTACGGCGAGTTAATTAAACTACCTAACTAAAAACAATCTAGCTTTCGTGATGCGGTCAAACTAACTTGAATTGATAAGCTGATGAAGCCTGAATAGAATAAAATCAATTGCCACCATAGGCAAAGCTAATTTAATGCGAATACTCCCGAGCATTCTCAGGGACTATTCTTTGCTTTTGTCTGGTAAAATTGTATATCAGTAAAACTACTGTTTTTAATTATGAGTCTTTTAAAATCTTGCGAATGGGAAAGCGGGAATAAAGTCAAGATAGTAGTTGCTGAAGTTATTGGAGATAATTTATGTATTGCATCGGAAGATGGTCGGAAAGTTTATGAGAAGATTGCAAATGCTTTTAAAGAAGGTAAAAAAGCGATCGTCTCTTTTCAGGATGCGGAGGATGTTACTTCCATTAAATCTCCTAAAATCATCCAGGTTTCTCCTTTTTTAGCAGAAGCAATCGGTCATTTGTATGCGGAATTTCCGGAACAACAAATAGCCTCTTGTTTAAATGTGGTGGATATCGAACCTGATGATGCAGCAGACCTTGAGGATACGATTTTTTGGGTAAAAAAATATTTAGAAGACCCGGAAAAATGGGAGGCGGCTGCCAAAGAAGCTTTTGGGGAATATTATTTTGACGAATAGCTTAGTTCACCCCATCAATGATTACAAATTTAGCCATTTAGATGCAGTCTTATTTGATGCAAATATTTGGCTATATATTTATGGGCCGCAAGGTGAGCGTTCTCCTAAAATTAGAGATATTTATACTTTAGCATTAAGACGAATCCGCAGTGTCAAAGGTCGGATATTACTCGATGGTTTCGTGCTTTCTGAATTTATTAATGCTTATGCAAGATTCTTTTATAATGAGTTACCTACAGTTACTAAACCAGCCGAGTTCAAAATTTATCGTAAGAGTCATGAATTCCGCCCGGTTGCTCAGAAAATAGCCAGACAATCGCGGAAAATATTGGAAAAATGCGAACGAATAGAGAGTGGTTTTGAGTTGGTAGATTTAGGGGTAATATTGAGGCATTATTCCTTAGGAGAAGCCGATTTTAACGATCAGATGTTGGCTGAATTGTGTAGGACAAAGGAACTGAAACTAGTCACTCATGATGTGGATTTTAAAGGTGAGGGTTTGGTGATTTTGACTGGGAATCCTAATTTGATTGGATAAATCGATTGGATGTTTTAAATTAAATTAATGATATGTTTGATTGTTGTTGATATGAGGGAAATTTTTATTTTTACCGCAAATAGAAGAGGATTAACGCAGATAAACGCAGATGAATTTATTATTTTTTGATGGTGTATAGTTGATGCTTGAATAGGAAAAAAGTTTTGATTTTGGGTTGAAAAGGTGGAAAATATTAAAATTCAAGATGTTGGAGAACAAGGACTGCTCAAACGGTTGCAAAAGTTTTGTCCTGCTGAAATTATCGGTGATGATGCAGCTGTAATGGCAACGTCAGCGGGAAAATGTTTAGTAGTGACGACTGATGTATTGGTGGATGGCGTACATTTTAGCGATGCTACTACTTCGCCAGAAGATGCGGGATGGCGTGGGGTAGCTACTAATTTATCGGATTTGGCGGCGATGGGTGCAACGCCTTTGGGAATTACGGTTGGTTTGGGAGTGAGGGGGGATATTTCTGTTAGTTGGGTGGAAAAGCTTTATGAGGGAATGGCAGAATGTTTGCAAGAATATCAGGCTGTAATTGTTGGCGGAGATGTGGTACGATCGCAGATCGTCACCATTTCTATCACTGCTTTTGGCGAAGCTTTTAGCGATCGCATTATTCGCCGTTCTACTGCTAAAGTGGGAGATGCGATCGTAGTTACGGGTTTTCACGGCGCATCGAGAGCGGGTTTGGAATTATTATTGCATCCAGAATTAGGACGAAATCTCAGCGATGCCGAAAAAAACGCATTAATCAAATCCCATCAACGCCCGAAACCCAGATTAGATATTTTACCCGTAATTTTTGATATTTTTAATTCTCAATTATCCATTCACGATTCTTCATTTCCCATTTCCGGAATGGATAGCAGCGATGGTTTAGCAGATGCAGTAGTACAAATTTGTACGATGAGCGGTTTAGGTGCAAGAATAGAGAGGAGAAAACTTCCCATCCCGCCTAGTTTAACTAAATTGGTATCTCTAGAAAAAGCGATCGAATGGGTGTTGTATGGTGGAGAAGATTTTGAATTAGTTTTGTGTCTTCCTTTAGAAGCTGCTGAAGAATTGGTGAAAAAGTTAGGAGAAGGTGCGGCTATTGTGGGCAGAATTACTAACGATACTGATGTGCGTTTAGTTGATGGTGATGGTAATGAAAAAGTTCTTAGTTTAAGTAGAGGTTTTCAACATTTTTGATATTTATACGCTCGACCTAGTTTGTCAACAATGCCAATTACTTTATCATCTCACATCTTGCACCAGAATTATCACCTTAGTCTCTTCCCACTGCTTTTACCTGAAAGCCTATATCTTTAAGTTAATGATATCAAATATCAAAACTTTGGCCATTAGCAGCGAAATTAACTTGGTCGATGTTGTAAATAGATTGGCTCAACAAACTTCTCTGAATCGATTCAAACAAAGCATATTGATTCGCACTACTCATACTGTTAAAAACTTCCGCACCGCGCGGATCGTCGATGATAAAATTAATGGTTGCTTGATGGGTAACGGGATTAATATTTACCTCATAATCTTTAATACCAACACTTTGACCGTTATAAGCCTGTAAAATTTTTCCTACCGCATCAGTTACAGGCTGATTAGCTGCTACGACGATCGACTGAGGTGCTAATTGTTGTAATTTTACATCTGGTAAATAAATGATCGCAGATATCTCATCTTCGGTAGGAGGAAAGTTTTCGGATGGGGTAACTGTTTGGGCGTTAACTGCTCCCGACAAGCTGAAAGCCATTGCAATAGCGGTAATGCTAATTTTTGCCCAATCAAAATAATTACTATCGCGATTGACGATCGCCATTGAGTTCTTATTCATAAGTCACCCCACCGCCTTGTCAAATCTTTATTTTCAATACTTAAAATGTAGCCTCTTCTAACAGGTATTACATCCTGCCATAGAAAGGCCATATTTGGTAATTACAATAAATGTTTAGTTTTATAAAGCTTAATTTATTTCCACTGATGGGTAATTAGAATAATGTAAATCAGCCTTTCGATACTTTACGAGTATTATTTACTATTTCTTTGGCAACTTCGATCGCACTTTCAGGATTATCAACGAGCGCAACATTATCTTTGCATAAATTACGAAAAAAAGACTGACTTTCCTCAGCGTTATTTAACAAAATAACTTTTTTATTTGCTTTGAGGGCAAGAGCCACTTCTGATGCGGTTCCTGCGCCCATACCACAAGCAATCACTACATCGCTGGAAAGCACGTTAATATTATTGCGGGCATTGCCCAGATCGGTAACGATCGCAATATCCACTGCTTCTGATAAATTGCTGGGATCGTTTTCCGGTAAAATACCAATCGTTAAACCATTCGCGGCTTTTGCACCTTTACTAGCAGCATCCATCACCCCTGCATTCCTACCGCCAGTCAGCAATACCCATCCTTCTTTAGCAATTAATTTTCCCAACTCATAAGCATTTTGCAAATCAGATGGCGTAGCATTATCACCAGGCCCCATCACGCCAATTATGATTTTTTTCATTGATTTTCTCAATATATTTAATTTCTCAGGAAGGTTGACTCTTTGAAATACTCATTTTTCTGTCTCCTTCTGATGATTAATGGGTAATGCGGGAAAAAACATTACCCATTACCCATTACAATAAATTTCCGGCAATCATCCCTGCCAGCACGATAAAACCAACCCAAACATTTTGGCGAAATATTTGACCGTACACTGGTTTGGGTAAATCTGTTTTTCGTAATTGAATATAATGCCAAATCCAGAGAATGACAGCTATTCCCCATGCTAGCCAAAAGCCGAAATGCAACTGCATTACTACACCCAACCAAGCTAGCAAACTGACAGTACCTGCAAAGAAAATTCCCACTGCTTGGGCTGCATAATTACCAAAGAAAATAGCGCTGGAATTAATGCCAATTTTCAAATCGTCTTCTTTGTCACTCATGGCGTAAACCGTATCGAATCCCAAAGTCCACAAAACAGTAGCACCCCAGAGTAACCAGGTAGGATATTCTAATTGAGCTTTTGCAGCACTCCAACTAATCAGCACCGCAAAACCCCAAGCAATCGAAAGTACTAGCTGAGGAACGGGAAATACTCGTTTAGCTGTCGGATAAAAAACGATCGCGGGAATCGCCGCCACGCACAACCAAAAACTTAAGGGATTCAGATACAGCGCCAACACGCCAGCGCAACACATCGCAATGAAAGCAACTACAATACCCGTGCGAATTGATAAAGCACGAGCAGCGAGGGGACGGGACTTCGTTCTTTCCACTTGGGGATCGATATCTCTATCCCACAAATCATTGATAACGCAACCCGCCGCACTAGTCGCTAAAGTACCTAATACGATCGTACCGACCAATGGAATTGGCGGCATACCGCGAGATGCTAAAAAAATCGCCCAAAGAGCAGGAATCATCAAAATCAAGCGTCCTGCTGGTTTATCCCATCTCAAAAGCCGGATCACGGTTAACCACGTAGGTTCTGGTTGGTGTTCTTCCTGTATCAGCATGGCACAGATGATTTTAGATTTTAGATTTTAGATTTTAGATTGGGAAAGGATGAAGTCTGAAGGATGAAGTTTGAAGGATAAAGTCTGAAGGATGAAGGATAAAAATTAACTTATTTTCTTTTTCTCCCCTGCTCCCATGTTCCCATCTTCCCATCAGCCCATCAGGTTAAATATTCAAATTAATTGTCCCGCAGCCGCTTTGCTGCAAGGATTCGGTCATCAATCTAAATCACCTTCC
>CAZJJR010000069.1:10037-10266 GCA_964546365.1 uncultured bacterium
TTGCATTATCCCTGAATTCTTGCACGTTTACCCGTCCCAAAAACCAAATTGCCAAAACCATTCCCACTGCTTGTAGCGCAAATACCAAGTCGTAAGCCATCGTAGGCTTAGCAAACAAAGCTTTTCCTACATCCAGTACTACTCCACCAAACAATACCGCCGTTCCTCTCGCCATTGCTTGAGCCAATCCCCAAGCGCCCCCAAAAGCACCCGCAGTTTCTGCTGCCGT
>CAZJJR010000069.1:10304-15240 GCA_964546365.1 uncultured bacterium
CCAGCAGACAAACCAAATAAAACTAAGGTTCCTTGAAATAACTTGGGGTTGCCGATGAAACCAGAAAGAATAATCAATAAAAAGCACCCTGCCACTGCCAAACAACCCATAGCAGTAGTTCTTCTCTTGCCAAAGTGAGGAATAATTAAAAAGCCAGTAGCGCCCAAACTGATTAACATTCCCGTAGCCCAAAAAGTGTTGAGCAAAGAAGTTTGCGGGATCGACATCCGGAACACTTCACCGCCGAACGGTTCGAGAACGGCTTCCTGCATGAACAAGCTGATAGTCATTACCAGTAAAAAAGTGAAAAATAGCCCGGTTTGCCGACTGGCTGTTAATATTTTGAGTGCTTTCGACAAAGTAATCTTATCTTCTCGGTTAATTACTATCGAACGAGAAGAATAGCGGGAATATTTATTTTCTACCCCTAAAGTAGCGATGAAGGCTAATCCTAATACGATCGCGGGTACGATAATAAACAACCAAGTAATTGAAGAACGCAATACTTCTGGTGATGCGTTGATATTTTCTAATCGATTGAGCAAGACTTTACTGCCGATACCACCGACAGCTAATCCTACTGTCATCATCGACCAGACAATCCCGATTAATTGACCTCGATTATCTTCATCAGAAACATCTACTAATAAAGCAAAAAAAGGTGTAGAACTGATACAACTAGCTAAACCGTAAAGGGCAAACATCAAAGCTGCCAAAGCTGCCCATCCGTAAGTTTGGGTTGTTTGCGTCCAACCACCATTAGTTTGTACGAGAGTACCTAATTGCCAGATTACCTGTATGGCTGAGGATAATGTAACTGTAAAAAAAGCTGCTCCCAGCCATACATAACCAGTGCGGTGATGACCGAAAAGTGGTTTGGCATCGGACATTTGACCAAACCATATCCTTGTGGGAGCCATAAATTGTGCGATCGCTAGAATTCCGGCAGTAATAGTAGCAGGAATTGCTAATTCTGCGATCATCACTCGATTAAGCACTCCCAGCGTGAGAACTGCCAGGATACCTAATCCCATTTGAAATAATCCCAACCGGAACATTGTCAGCAGATTAAGTTTGGGAAGTGAGGTATTTGCTGATTCGTTTGGTTGTACAAAATCACCAGTTGCCATCTGTTTAAAGAGCGATATTTTATGAGCTACTTATCTTACTAATCTTTAAGATAAACGTTATTAGCTAATTCGGATGCCTAGTTTACCAGAACCTACCAGCCAGAAATATGGGATAGCGATAAACTGAGAGAGTATTAATAAATGTAAAGGTAAGGAACAAACGTGCGATCGATCTCTCTAGGTAAAAATGGTCCTGCTGTCACCCCTTTGTGTATAGGCACTTGGGCTTGGGGTGATAAACTGTTCTGGAACTACGGTAGCAATTACGGGGAAACTCAAGTCCAAGAAGCTTTCCAGGCAGCCTTAGAAGCTGGCGTTAACTTTTTTGATACTGCTGAAGTCTACGGGATGGGCTTATCAGAGGAGTTACTCGGAAAGTTCATGCAGCAAACAGAGCAAAAAGTGCAGATTGCTACCAAATTTGGCCCCTTGCCTTGGCGATTTACAGGTGAATCGGTTTCTGACGCTCTGACAGCTAGTTTACAACGTTTAAAAGTAGAAAAAGTAGTTCTTTATCAAGTACATTGGCCTTTTACTTTTTTATTGAGTCAAGAATCCTTAATGAAAGCTCTAGCAGGGGAAGTAAAGCGGGGCAGAATTGAGGCGGTAGGTGTCAGCAATTATTCGGCAGAACAAATGCGACAAGCACGCCAACTCTTGGCTAGTCATGGAGTCACCCTTGCTACTAATCAAGTGCGTTATTCCCTTCTATCGCGCCAGATTGAAAGCCAAGGGATTTTGAGTACTGCCAAAGAATTGGGCGTTACTATTCTTGCTTATAGTCCTTTGGCTCAAGGTTTGGTTACTGGCAAGTATACGCTGGAAAATTATCAAGAACCAACAGGTGCGCGGAGGTTCGATTCTCGTTTTAACCGCAGTGGTTTGGAGAAAATTGCTCCGGTCATATCATTACTAAAACAAATGGGAGAAAAATACGATCGCACTCCCGCACAAGTTGCCCTGAATTGGTTAATTGCTCAAGGAAACGTGATTCCGATCCCAGGCGCAAAAACAGCCAAACAAGCCAAAGAAAATGCTGGTGCTTTGGGTTGGCAATTGAGCGATGATGAAGTTGCCGAGTTGGAAAAAGCTACTCGTCCTTGGTTAGGATGAATTATAGTTGGTAGTAAGGACTTCAGTTTTTAGCTCGTGACTTTGGGAGGACTAAAGTCCTCACTACAAACAATAGAGAAATCTATGAAGATTTTTACAGATTGGGGTTTCACCCGTGAAGGATGGCGAAATAATCAACGAGGCGAATACTGGGTATTAGCTCAAAGCCTTTTAATCATAATTTTTATCTTTTTACCAGTTTATCGTCTAACTTGGTTATATTTTCCTAATTCCCAATGGTTGTATTTTAGTTGGGGACTCGCTGCTATTTTGGCGCTGGCAGGATTAATTATATTTTTTAAGGGATTACTCGATTTAGGACAACAGTTAACGCCATTGCCATATCCGAGAGAAAAAGGCGAACTAATTCAGTCAGGTGTTTATAGTATAGTCCGCCATCCTGTATATAGCGGCGTAATTTTATTAATGCTGAGTTGGTCAATTTTCCAACTCAGCTTATCTCACTTTTTGGCTGTAGCGGTTATTTTTATTTTTTTGAATGCGAAAGCTAATCGAGAAGAAGCTTGGTTAACGGAAAAATATCCTGATTATTCAGATTATCGACAGCGAGTAAAAAAATTAATTCCTTGGTTGTATTAGACCTGCTGCATAAGTCGATAACATATCAAAATTATCTGCGTTTATCTGCTTACCCTACGGGAAGGCTATCGTCTATATCTGTTTATATCTGCGGTTAAATTTTAACTATTTATTCCCACAAAAAATTCAGGACATCATTCATGTCCTGAGACTAAAAAAGGTGCGTTTGAACGCACCTTTTTTTTTGCTTAATCCCTACCTACTTATTCAGTTCTACTTTTGGTTCAACTTTCGGAGCTACAGAAGGTTTAGGACTAGAACGTTTGAGAACTGGTTTTGGTTTGCCATTGACCGAAGCAATATCTTCCTCTGGGCCATAATTTTCCGAACGCATCCAAGCGGGACGAGTTTGGTCGTAGGCTAATTGCAGAGCAGCCGCCGCGATCGCGTGAGCATCGTATTCTTCGCTCAATTGCGCTACCAAAGGTAAGAAAGATGCCATCCGTTCGCCAGTAAGCGCTTCCCGTACTTGTCCTTGCAATTTTTCCAAGTGACGTGCTTCAATTTGAGAGCGGCTGGGAATCGATCGCACTACCAAACTTTGCTTGACGTGACGCTCGATTAAGCGCAATTTCCGACGATCCAAAGGTTCGATCAAGGAAATCGCCGTACCTTCCCGTCCGGCACGTCCAGTCCGACCGATCCGGTGAACGTAGCTTTCGACGCTATCAGGTAAATCGTAGTTGATTACGTGGGTGAGGTGATCCACATCTAAACCCCGTGCGGCGATATCGGTAGCAACTACCAAGCGCACTTGCTTGTTGCGGAAGCGAATTAATAAACGTTCCCGTGCTTGTTGGTTCAAATCGCCGTGATATTCATCTACGCTATGTCCGGCAGCTTGTAATTGGGTGGTCAGTTCGGCTGCTGCACGGCGCGTCCGCACGAAGATCAAAGCAGTTTCCGGATCTTCTAGTTCTAAAATCGGTTGCAGGGCGCGTGCTTTCGTCCAACCGCGAGGCACCATGTAAGCAACTTGATTGATTTGCTTGGGTGCGGCTTTTGGTTGTTCGACGGTTACCGTGACGGGAGAGTGCAGGAATTTGGCGACTAATTCCCGAATTACTGGTGGCATGGTAGCGGAGAAAAAGGCGGTTTGCCGTTCTACCGGTACTTGTTTGAGGATTTTTTCCACATCGTCGATAAAGCCCATGCTTAACATTTCATCGGCTTCATCTAATACCAGCCAGCTAACTTTATCGAGTTTTAAATCTCCCCGTTCCAACAGGTCGATTACTCGTCCGGGGGTGCCAACGACGATTTGCGCGCCTTGTTGTAAGCGGCGGATTTGCCGATCGATCGATTGTCCGCCGTAAACTGGCAAAATCCACAAGTTCCGGTCTACTTTGAAGTCGCGAATCGCATCGGAAACCTGCATCGCCAATTCGCGAGTTGGCGTTAAAATCAGCGCTTGAACGTCTTTTTGATTAACGTCGATTCTTTCTAAAATCGGTAATGAAAAAGCTGCCGTTTTACCTGTTCCAGTTTGGGATTGTCCTACGACATCTCTTCCTGCCAACAATTGGGGAATTGCTTGAGTTTGAATAGTAGTAGGAGTCGTAAGTCCTAATTTTTCCAGTAGTTGAACGCGCGCTTCGGAAAGACCTAAAGAGTTGAAAGTTAAAGTCATTGAATCAGCTGTTAGTTGTTAGGTGATATTTTCTGTTTTTGTCTTTTTTGATTAGCCATTAGTTAAAAAATTTGGCTAATGACTGTTGACCTTTCCATAAAGGTCATAGGTGTCAGCGTCTTCGATCGCGACTGGCACGATCGAACCTAAATGGGCATTGCCCCGGACGTACACCAATCCATCTACTTCTGGCGAAAACCTAGCCGAACGGCCTATCAACTCCCCAGTCTCCGGGTTCTCCTGTTCAATTAAGACATCGACTACCTTACCTACTTCCGCTTTATTTTTATTGAGGGATATAGGTTGCTGGACTCGCATGAGGATTTCCCGGCGATCGTCCATTAATGATTGGGGTATTTGATTGGGCAATTTGTATGCAGGCGTTTCCTCCTCTGGAGAAAACGTAAAAACACCTACATGATCGAATTCGTGACGCTGGACGAACTGCACCAGGTGATTGAAG
>CAZJJR010000069.1:15255-21013 GCA_964546365.1 uncultured bacterium
TCTCCTGGAAACCCAACGATAAAGGTTGTACGCAGAATCGCCTCTGGCAACGCTTTCTTTATTGTATCAATAATTTTATCATTGACCTGCCCTTGCCAAGGACGGTTCATGGCACGCAGTATTTCCGGATGGGAATGCTGTAAGGGAAGATCCAGGTACGGCAGTACGTTTGGGGTTTCCTGAATTGTCTTGATGACGGCGGGAGTAAGACCCGTGGGATAGGAATAATGTATCCGAATCCACGGTACGTCTACTTTACCTAAAGCCTGCAACAATTCCGCTAGCTTTGGCTCACCGTAAATATCTATACCATAATTAGTGGTGATTTGGGAAATTAAAATTATTTCCTTGACACCTTCAGAAGCTAATTGTTCGGCTTCTGCGACGATCGATTCGATCGATCGCGATCGCTGTTTTCCTCTTAAGTGAGGAATAATGCAAAAAGCACATCGGTAATCGCAGCCTTCCGCTACCCGCAAATAAGCCACTGCTTCCGGAGTGGTGCGGTAGCGAGGTGTAGTTTCATCTGCAATGTAAATCGGTTCTAAGGAAACTTCTTTTACTCTCTCGCCAGCTTCCGCTCTTTGAATTACGTCTACGATTTTGTTATAATCACCGCTTCCTACGACAGCTACTGCTTCTGGTATTTCTTCTAGAAGCTGTGCTTGGAAGTGCTGCGCCATACAGCCAGTGATTACAATTTTTTTATTGGCTTCTGCCAGTTCTACCAGAGTACGCACGGATTCTTCTCGTGCAGCTTGGATAAAACTACAAGTATTAACAATGACGTAATCGGCTAACTCTTCGTTGGTGTCTACTTGGTAACCTGCTGCTACCAGCAGTCCCAACATATGTTCGCTATCAACGCGATTTTTTTCACACCCTAAGTGAGATATGGCAATGGTTGGCTTTTGGCCCATTATTTGAGGCATTAGCGAATTGAAAAGGTTTGTTCAGGTCGTTAAACGGTCGCTATACTAGCGTTACGGCTCTGATGCAAGTATCCGTTGCGCTGGTGAAGCAACCAGCAACGGCGCGATTTGTTTGTCGCTCCCTTTAATACGCTACTGCAATGAGCAAAAAGTAAGCGGTTGAGCGATCGCTTACCTAAAAGGTCAGCGTGCGCCTAGTGGCAATCGCACCGATGTTAATACTCTGAATCGTAGCGCAAAATTAACAATCTCAACATATCTAAACAAAAATTTGTTTGTCGTGTTTACCGCACCTGGGGAGTAAATCGGAAAAAATAGCCAGAAAATGCGCTAAAGAGGCTAAATAGCGAAATTGGGTTTCCTATATAGGTAATAGTCTTAATTTAATCTCCAAAAGCTTTTTTTTAGTCTATTTTCATTAAAATTATTATTTGTGAGGGTACGCGCTCCTCATCCGTCAGCCCACGAGCTTTATCATTTGAGCGTCGTGACAGGGAACGGGCAAAAGAAAGTGAACCGAGCTCAATGCAAGTTGCATTGAGCACTCCAGGTCAAACTAATCGTTTAGCGTTAGAAATAAGTGGCGCTAGGAAGGACATCAACCCTGTTAAGATCGAACAAAGGAATCAATTAAAATATAAAATTCCTCAAGTTAGCCAACTCCATTCAACTTCTGTAATTTAATTTGACAGAAAAATAAGGATAAAATCTTGACAAATATCCTTAAAAGTGTATGAGATGGCTAAAAGACCGATCGATGTTTAGATGAAAGATTAGAGAAAATAGATTATTTGGGATTGCACCCACAATCAAGCTAAAGAACAAATCTAAAATCTAAAATCGAAAATCTAAAATCGATTGATTTTGCCGCTAAGTCGGAATAGTAAATCAGGTGGATTTGAAACAGATATTTAAAACCTCACATCCGATCGTAGGAGTCGTACATTTAATGCCGCTACCCACGTCTCCCCGCTGGGGAGGCAGCCTGAAAGCGGCGATCGATCGCGCCGAACAAGAGGCAGTAGCCTTAGCTTCTGGCGGCGTAGATGGCATCATGATCGAAAACTTTTTCGATGCGCCATTTACCAACGGACAGGTAGACCCAGCAGTAGTCAGCGCCATGACGTTGATTACCCAACGTTTGATGAATTTGGTAACGCTACCAGTCGGAATCAACGTCTTGCGTAATGATGCTCATAGTGCTATGGCGATCGCGAGTTGCGTAAACGCCCAATTTATCCGAGTCAACGTGCTGACTGGCGTAATGGCCACGGATCAAGGATTAATCGAGGGGCAAGCTCATCAACTGCTGCGCTATCGGCGCGAGTTAGGCAGCGATGTGAAGATTTTGGCTGACGTGCTGGTGAAACACGCACGGCCTCTCGGTTCGCCCAATCTTACCGTAGCAGTACAAGATACGATCGAGCGAGGTTTAGCCGACGCCGTAATTTTATCTGGTTGGGCCACTGGCAGTCCTCCTAGCTTAGAAGATTTAGAATTAGCGATCGACGCAGCAAAGGGAACGCCAGTATTTATCGGCAGCGGGGCTGACTGGGAAAATATTTCTACTCTCATGCAGGCAGCAGATGGAGTAATAGTCTCTAGTTCCCTCAAGCGACATGGAAGGCGAGACCAACCGATCGATCCGATTCGGGTCAGTCAATTTGTGGAAGCGGCGCGGCGTAGCGTAACCGATCGATCTCAACTTCAGCCAATGCCCTCGGTGAAACTCCATTCCTAGACAGCATGGGTCAAAATGGGATTGTCATTCCTGGCAACGTAATTGCCAGACAAGATGAAATAGTAACCCTGAAAATTTTATGAGTCGCCGACGTTCTACCCCTTGGATTCATCGCTGGTCACGACCCCTGATCGGTGCGATCGCAGGTTTAGGTATCCTAGACACAATTTACTTAACTCTGGTGGAATGGGGAGTCATCAAAGAAGCCCTCTGCCCCACCACTGGTATCATCAACTGCAACGCCGTCTTAGCGAGTTCTTATGCTAAGTTCTTTGGCGTGCCATTATCGCTGTTAGGATTTTTTGCTTATCTTGGCATGGCCGTTCTAGCATTAAGTCCTCTTTTAGTTAATCCGGAAGAACAGAAAAGTTTGCGTTCTCAGTTGGAAAACTGGACTTGGTTAGTCATGTTTGCCCTGGCAACCGCAATGCTGTTCTTCAGCGGTTATCTATTTTATTTAATGGCTTTTGTAATCAAAGCATTTTGTCTCTACTGTCTCTTATCAACCCTCACCTCAATAGCTTTATTTGTAGTTGTCTTAATCGGTCGCACTTGGGAAGACATCGGCCAGCTACTTTTTACTGGCATCGTAGTAGGAATGGTAGCTCTGATCGGTATATTGGGCGTTTATGCTACTGCTAGTAAACCCCCTGCTGCTGGAGGTGGAACAGCTAGTGCTGGCGGAGAAGTTGGTCTTCCCGTCAAAAACACATCTGGCCCAGCAGAAATTGCCTTAGCACGTCATCTTACCCAGGTAGGTGCAAAAGAGTACGGTGCTTTCTGGTGTCCTCACTGTCACGACCAAAAAGAGTTATTTGGCAAAGAAGCATTTGTTCTATTAGATTACGTTGAGTGCGATCCCAGAGGGAAAAATGCTCGACCGAACCTTTGTCAAACAGCTAAAATCGAAGGTTATCCAACTTGGGAAATCAATGGTAAGCTGTACCCGGGCGTTCAAAATTTGAATAAACTGGCTGATTTAACTGGCTATCAAGGGCCACGCAATTTTAAGAATTCTCTTCCTGGAAGTTAGTATTTTAGAACTTCCTTAATTTAGTCAAAGCTTTAGCAAAAAAGAGAAACCCGGCTTCTTGAAGAATTGAATAAGCCGGGTTTCTCTTTTTACAAAAATAAGCTGGGGTGCATTTGAGTAATTTGTGATACCAAATCCGGATTAGTACCCACGTTATTTTTGGGGGAAAGGGGGTAATAGACCGGAATTTGCTTCAACAAGCCGGACATTCATCTCACACTTACCCGAAGGGAAGTGTGGGGATGAAAGCCCGAATTAGCTAAATACTTCCGTTTATATACGCCTTTGTACTTGTATAGAAAGATATATTTTATTAAGTCTAATTCACGAAACACCATATCCCAAATCGCCTCTTCATGGCGATTAAATCGGGATTTAATATTAAATTGGCCGCAAACGCAAGAATATGAATTACGTCTAAGGCAAGCCGAAAAAAAAAAAAAAAAGGCGGTAGCAACTATTTTGTATAAAATTTAACATTTCATATTTAATACCAAAGGTAGATGAATTAATAAAGAGCGAATTATATGGAAGTTAACAATTAACTGAATTTAAATTGAGTAAAAAAGTTCAAGCAAGCTCATTATTTTATTGTCATCTGCATAAAGGTTAATTTTAAGTCAGTTTCGGTTTTCACTGGGATGAAATAAGAACGCCAGGTTGTTGCTTCATCTAAGCTTCAAAACTATCATCAAAAAAAATCGAAAGTTTAAAGATTCCGTGAAGGTACATACTTCAAATAGCAATCGTTCGTAGTAGTTGGTTATTATTTACGAAGATTTACTTAACCAAGGTTTTGCTACTTACGCATATAAGAAAACAGCAGGGTGGCAAACTAATCCCGAACGCAAATTCTTGCATTTAACAAAGAATCCTTTCATTAGTAGAACTATGAAAAATCCGGTTATCGCCATTGGCTTGGATGCAGCAGACCCAGTTTTGCTTGAAAAATGGATGTCTCAGGGGCATTTGAAAAACTTGCGACGTTTGAGAGAGCAAGGCGCTTATACTCACTTAGATACTTTTGATTACTACAGAGCAGAAACACCGTGGACAACTTTTTTAACAGGTTGCCCGCCGCAAAAAACAGGCTATTGGGCACCTGTAAAATTGCGCGAAGGTACTTATGAAGTAGAAGAAATTAATGCCTACGATTTTCAAGAATTTTCCCCATTTTATGCGTTAGGCAAAGATTATCGGGTAGCTGTATTTGATATGCCTCAATCCACGCTATCCAAGCAAGTCAATGGCGTGCAAGTTTTGGCTTGGGGCGCTCATTCTCCACTCACCCCAAGTCATTCTCAACCGACAGAGCTTTTAGATGAATTAATTAATCAATATGGGGAACACCCAACACTAAATAAAGATAATGCCAACACTCTCGATGTAGATGCTTTAATCCATCTTAAGGAACAGATGGAAATTGGCATTAAAAGAAGGGCAGAAATTTGTCAGGATTTACTGCAAAGGGAAAATTGGGATTTATTTTTAACTATTTTTGGGGAAACTCATTCAGCAGGTCATTATTTGTGGCATTTGAGCGAGATTGCCGATCATCCGCTTTATCAGTCGGTAGGAGCGAAATATAAAGGCGATCCGCTACTGGAAATTTTTGAAGCGATCGATAATGCGATCGGCGATATCCTCAGTAAAGCGCCCGATAATGCTAACGTGGTAGTTTTTGCGGCTCACGGTATGGGTTCCAACGTGATGGATTTGCCCAGTATGCTGTTTTTACCAGAGCTACTTTATCGATTTAGTTTACCAGGTCAGTTTGGATTGGCAAAAGGTGAATTGGGAACTACTCCCAAACCGCCAATAACGGGTGAAAAGGCTAAGAAGTGTTGGTTGAGAACTGTTTGGAATCTCAAATACGATTCTAATCCGCTCAAAATGTTTTTGAGAGCGAATTTGCCTCTAAAAGTTTTTAATCTCCTCGAATCTACCGTATTTGGCGGTCGTCCGAAACCCGATCTGATTTCGCCTTTCGAGTTAGTCGAACAATCAGATCCTCAGTACTTCCAGCCAGCGCTGTGGTATAAACCATTTTGG
>CAZJJR010000069.1:21058-24384 GCA_964546365.1 uncultured bacterium
CATGCGGTTTGTGACGAATTGTGCGAGATGCTTTACCGTCTCAAACCATCTGAATATCATGCGGTTTGTGACGAATTGTGCGAGATGCTTTACCGTCTCAAAGATGCTCGCACGGGCAGATTGATGGTAGACAAAATTATGCGTACTCGCCAAAATCCTACCGATAATGACCCGAAATTGCCTGATGCCGATTTGGTGATTATTTGGCAAGAAGACTATGCAACTGATGTGGTGGATAGCCCGGATGTGGGACGCATCGGGCCAGTGCCTTACCATCGCACGGGAAGCCATCGCGCTAGGGGATTTTTCGCGGCCAAAGGGCCAGACTTTCCGGCTGGTGCTGATTTACCAGTGGGTCATGCTTTAGATTTAGCTCCTACAATTCTGGCATTGATGGACGCACCTATTCCCAATCACTGTGAAGGGAAGCCGATATTGCAAAGAGCGATCGCTACTGTATAGCGGTGATGTCAGCAATTTGATAAACCGATCGAAGACGCAAGCAAGATCTGCATGAAAGGAAAATCAAAATCCCTTAGTCAATCTTGCTTTGTGTCTGACAGTACGAATAAAGGTTGGGGGACGTATCAGTCAATCTCGATGCGATCGGCAATCTAATTTTAATTCTCAAGACTGATACCCACTTAAGAAAAGCCCCCTATAATCTGACTCTAATGGCCAATTTTTAGCCGATGGCGAGATTCTATGATCAGCGATTCATTGACTATATCTAAACTTTCTTCCCCATCATCGGTAAAGCGAACTTGGCCAATTTACTTGTTCGCGGGGATGGCGATTAATGCAACGATTTGGGGTTTAGCTTTACTTTATTTAAAAGTGGCATCTCCCAGTTACACCAGCGATTTTGCGATTAGTTTGCCTGCGGCTAGTTCGGCTGCTAATGTCAATTTACCCGGGATCGGACAAGCAAGTGCTTCTAGCGAATCACCTTATCAAGTAACTTCTCAAGACCCTAGAGAAAATTATAAGTTTTTGCTTACTAGTAGAGAAGTATTGAACGCAGCAGCAGAATCTCTGAAGATCGAATCTTCAGAGTTTGGTCAGCCCAGAGTAACAACTATTGGTAATACGACAATTATGAAAGTGGAGCTAGCCGGAGAGACTCCAGAGCAAGCTCAAAGTAAAACCGTAGCGCTGTTAAATGCTTTGCAAAACAAGCTTAATGAACTTAGGCTCAAGCAAAGCTCACAACAGGATTTAATTTTACAACAGTCTTTGAATTCATCCCAAAATAAATTGAAAGAAGCACAAAAAAAACTGTTAGATTATAAAGCTAATTCTAATTTAAATTCTGCCGATCAAGTTAGTAGTTTAACTACTAATATTGAAGATTTAAGAAAACAGAGAGCACAAATAATAGGTCAAGAACGCTTAGCTAATGGTCGGTTGCAGGAGCTATCTATAAATTTAAATTTAAATGCCAAGCAAGCTGGAGATGCTTTTATTCTCCAAACAGACCCGATCGTTCAGAAGTTGCTCCAGGATTACACGGAATCAAATGCCGTATTGATCGACCTCAATAACAAGTTTTTGCCCAACCATCCCGCCGTGATCGATCGCGTGAGTAGGCGGGACTCCGCTCAAGCAGCTTTGCTCAGACGGGCCAGTGCTATAGTAGGGCGATCGGTCAGCATCGCAGAACTTACGCAACTAAACTTGAGCAATACCGAACAGGGAGCTTCTGCAAAGGCGGATCTTTCCCAACAATTAGTAGTAGCCCAAGCAGAAAGACAAGGTTTAGCGGCGCAAGCGCGAGCGTTAGACCAACAAATCACTCAGTTGGAATCTAGACTCAAAATATTAACTCAAAAAGAAGCTACTTTAGTTAATTTAGAGCGAGATGTCAGAACCGCAGAAGCAGTATTCTCCTCTACCCTAGCTCGGTTGGATTTGGGTAAATCGACTGTTTCCGGTGCTTACCCTCTGATTCAGTTATTTTCAGAACCTAGCTTGCCAGGTAGCTCAACTTCTCCGAAAAAGATTTTTGTTTATGTTGGTGCGGCTTTAGCCTCGCTCTTTTGCAGCAACGGTTTGTTTTTACTTTGGTTGCGGCAACGGCAAAAGCGGAAGCCCAAACAATTGGAACCTACTACTGGTGAGCTTGTCGCTGCCCTTTCAGTGCCAAAGCCAGAAGCTGCGGACGTGAATAAAAATGGCAAAAAACCGCTCGCTACAAGGTAATTACTATTTTGTTCGAGGTACTATTATGAATACTCAAAAAAAGTTTTCTAAGGCTAGGTGGTTAGATTTAAAAGAAACTTTAGTAATTAATATAGCGGGGTGGATACCATTTTCGATCGGTAGAGCATTACGAAAAACCTTTTATCGAACAATTTTTAGAAAATTGGGTACTTCTGTCCGCATCGAACCAGGCGTTGAATTTCAAGTCGCCCATAGAATCCAAATTGGCAATCGGGTTGTTTGCGATCGCAACGTGCGAATCAGATGCTTTGGTAAAAATAGTCAAATTTATCTGAAAGATGGCGTATTTCTAGATCGCGGCGTGGATATCAAAGCTCATATTAGTGCTGAGATTGAAATTGGCGAAAACACTTACATTGGCCCGTATACTTGCTTGTCTGGTGACCATATCAAAATCGGCAAGTACTGTTTAATCGCATCTCATTCAGCTATTTATGCCAATAATCATAACTTTGCCGATCCCACTCGTTATATCCAAGAACAAGGAAATAATTACAAGGGAATTGCGATCGAAGATGATTGTTGGTTAGGCAGTGGGGTGAGAGTTTTAGATGGAGTCACTATTGGTAAAGGTAGCGTAATCGGAGCCGGAGCAGTTGTGACCAAAGATATTCCGCCCTATTCAATAGCTGTTGGCGTGCCTGCTAAAGTAATCGGTCACCGAGATAGTATTAAGCACTCATCCGAAGAGCCAAATTTTTTGCCAATGCAGGAGTCTTTAAAAGAGGCTGTTTCACTAGGGATGGTTAAACCTAATTTATCTTGATTGTAAATCCCATACTCAGGCCAGCATAGTACAAATTAAAAAAATAATTTTCATCATGATCGCGACAATTACTCATAAAAAACCACGTATTTGCATTGCTTTGCCAGGGATAAACTACTTATCCTATTCTCCCTACGTATTAAGTACTCTACCAGTAGTTCAATAAAAAGAAAAAAATTTTGATGTAACGGTTGTATATCGAAAAATCTTGGAAAATAAGGCACTTGATTATAAGTACTTAACTATTCTTAATGAAGATCAGATGTCAGAGAAAGAAAAAAGAAATAATCAAGGCTATTTCTATCCTCCTAACGACATTAGTTTGCTCAAATATCAA
>CAZJJR010000070.1:0-24235 GCA_964546365.1 uncultured bacterium
TTAGTTGTTTTTGTCTTTTGTCATTTATTGTTTGTCATTTGTTATTTGTCATTTTTCATTTGTCAAGAGTGTGTAGTTATTTAGTGAAGAATCAATAACTGTTAACTCACATGACCAATGATTGATGACTAATGACCGATGACTAATCAAATTCGACTTACCCAGCACTGAGAACCATTCCGATTCTACGAAGTTGTCCTCTGACGCTAGCATCAAGTACCTGAGATCCTACTCTGATGATGACACCACCCAGTAAGTCCGGATCGATTTTTGTCTTTAGTTCAACTTCATGAGCACCGGAGATCGCTTTGACCTTTTCTTTAACAGATTCTCGCTGTGATTCTGAAAGTTCTACAGCCGAGACAACTTCTGCTAGAGCAGTTTGTTTTAGCTGGCGCAACAGTGTTTGAAATTGTTGACAAATTCCCTCTAGGAACATAATGCGCCGCCGCTCTACCAACAGCTTCAAAATGTTCATGACATAGGGGTGGACTTCTTCACCTGCCAACTGCTGCAACACAGCTTTTTTAGCTTCCGCTTCGATCAATGGATTGGTTAAAAAGTCCTTTAATTCGGGGGAACTTTCCAACAAATTCAACAAAGAACTAATGTCTTCGCCAATTTTGTCAACTAGGTTATTAGATTGAGCGACATCCATTAATGCCTGAGCGTAAGGCTCTAGCACTTGGGCGCTAATTGCACCACCTTTCACGATCCACCTCCCACGCTGGCTATGCTGCGATCGATTAATTGTTGTTGAGCAGATTCATCTAAAACGGATTGCAGTTGAGATTCCACTCTCTGCATAGCCATCGCTGCTACCCGTTGGCGCAGTTCTGCGATCGCTCGCTCTCTTTCCGTATTCAAATCTTGGACAGCCGTTTGCTTTAATTTTTCGACATCTTCAGCTGCCTTAGCTAGGATGGCTTCCTTAGCTTTTTGGGCGTTTTGTTCCGCTTCTTTTCTAATTCTTTCTGCTTCTGCTTGCGCCTGAGCTAACTTTTGTTGTTGTTCTGCCAATGCTCCAGCAGCACTGCGTTGACGTTCCTCTGCCTCTCTAATTGCTTGTTCGATTCGAGAGCGTCTTTCTGCCAACGTATTAGTTAAAACATTCCGCCCAAAATAAACCAGTATGCCAATTAAAATGGCTAGGTTGATTAGGTTGGTTTCTAAAATATCAAAATTTAGACCAAAACCACCTTTTTCAGCTGCTTCGTGAGCTTCTGTTGCTAGAAATAACCAATTCCCCATCATACCGCTCCTAAAAATCCCAACAGATCGTGACTAAGCCATCTTGACCAGACAGTTTATTTCCATATCTAAATATGGATAACAGCAGACTTTACCGCATTTGGGGATAAATGGGTGTCAACTGGTTGAATAATTAAAACACGCAGGTCGAGCAGTACTACCTACGATTCAAATGCAGGTTTCTCGCCTACAAATAAATGGAAGTTTGGTTTAGACTGCCTACTAGATTTTGCTTGCGATTTTTCTAGCAGCTTTGCCTGCATCTCGATATTAGCGGCTTTAGTTTATGGTTAGTCGATGCTTCTAGTTTGTTTCCATCTTTAGTCAACCATTTGCTGATGTTAAAGTATGGTCAACCAAGACTGCATCTGCCAATTTTAATTAGCCGATAATGCCACGGGATAAATTGCGATTAAACCATAATATATAAGGATAAATATCATGATTTTTGCCTATATCTATGAGGCCATTCGCATTTATGTGGCTGAGTATTCTAATATCTTGATTTTTCCCCTAACAACCTAGTTTTTCTAAGCTTTTAGAACTGAAAAACTCAGTGCAAGCTATCTGTTAACAAGTGCTGGCCCCAAAAGTTTTTCGAGAATTTGGCGGCTCAAAGCATCTACTTCTTGCTCTAAGGAAGCCATCGCTTCTTGTTTTTGCCGATCGATTTCTCGCCCAGCTTCTTCTCTTTGAGATTGGCCTTCTCTTTGTGCTTCAGCTATTTTCTCGGCAGCGATTTTCTTAGCATCTTCCTGAGCAGCTGTGATGACGGCTTGAGACGCTCTTCTGGCAGACGCTAGCTGTTCTTCATATTGCTTGGCGAGAGCTTCTGCTTTGGCTAAACGTTCCCGCGAGTCAGTCTCGTTTTTACGAATGTAGTTATCGCGATCGTCCAGTGCTTTGGTCAGTGGTTTATAGAAAATCGCATTCAACAGTGCTGCTAAAAGCAGAAATTGCACTGCCATTAACGGCAAAGTGGCGTCAAAGTCAAACATTGTTTACAAATTTAACCACGACTGGTACAAAAACAGACATCGTAGAGACGTTTAATGCAACGCCTCTACGCAGTTAGTAATTCTTAAGCGAATGGGTTAGCAAACAGCAGCACCAGGGCAATTACCAGACCGTAAATAGTCAGGGATTCCATGAATGCCAGAGTTAACAGCAGAGTACCGCGAATTTTGCCTTCAGCTTCTGGTTGACGGGCAATACCTTCTACCGCTTGACCAGCAGCATTACCTTGACCAATACCAGGGCCAATAGCAGCCAAACCAATTGCTAGAGCAGCAGCTAGAACGGAAGCAGCAGAAACTAATGGGTCCATGATGTTTTTACTTACCTTATCTTTAGTACAGAACGAACAGCTTGGCAATTTCCCCTGTTGATTTTTACTTGGGGGAGCAATTTTGGATTTGCCTCTTTCTCAAGAAACATCGGCAATCAATTTTTACATTTTGATTCCCGGTTCCAAAATTTAAAAATACATCAATTGAGGAAAGTTTGAACATATTAAGGATTGAGTTTGAATAATTTTATTCATCTCCCATCCTCGCTTCTTCTTATTTAAGGAGCGTGTTCTTCATGATGACCTTCCTCGCCATGTCCCTCCAGTGCCTCATGAATGTAGGCAGCAGCAAGGGTGGCAAATACTAGGGCTTGAATTGCACTAGTAAATAAACCCAAAGCCATCACTGGTAAGGGTATAAATAGAGGAACTAGCAGCACTAGCACTGCCACTACTAATTCATCTGCCAATATGTTCCCAAATAGACGGAAGCTAAGGGAAAGAGGCTTGGTGAAATCTTCTAGAATCGCGATCGGCAATAGAATCGGCGTCGGCTCGATATACTTCTTAAAGTACCCTAAACCGCGCTTGCTAAATCCCGCATAAAAATATGCTAGGGAGGTTAGTAAAGCCAACGCTACCGTAGTATTGATGTCATTAGTAGGAGCCGCTAGCTCACCTTCTGGAAGATGAATCAGCTTCCAAGGAATGAGCGCTCCCGACCAATTCGATACAAAGATAAACAAAAACAACGTGCCGATGAAGGGCACCCAAGGACGGTATTCTTTTTCTCCTAACTGGTTTTTAGCCAAATCCCGAATAAATTCCAGAGCATATTCCATAAAATTTTGTATGCCGCTAGGAATTCTCTGGATATTGCGCGTAGCAGCTAGAGATGCTACTACTAACAGGCCAATCACAAACCAAGAGGTGAGAAAAACCTGCCCATGTATTTTTAGATTGCCTAAATGCCAGTAGAAATGGTGACCCACTTCTAAACTGGCCAAGTAAAAAGAATTAAAGGCGTTTAAGACACTGAGCATTTTTTCAATTCAGGCTCTTTTCCCCGAAATTTAGCTTTGGAGGATTCCAAGCGTAACTGACCTATTTAGGGTCAGATGGCATCAACGTTCGCACCATATTGATGATGAGCGCGGCTTTATATGTTAGGAATCCCAAAAATATTGGGACAACTTGTAGCTGACGCCATTGAGTTGCTACTATAATCAACCCAATAAACAGAGCAAACCTTGTCTTTGAGAGACTTTTTTTCTGGCCGCTCAGTTGCTCAACATCTTTAGCCAACATTCTCAAGTAAACCACACCCGTGCACGCCCCAATCAAGTAATTTAGAGCGATGTTAAGGTTGTAAAAAATCCATACAGAGATAAAAACAATTCCCGTCACAACAAGAGTGGCTACGAGCAACTCTTGTTGCAGGTTGTAAAATTCCTGCATGGACGTGCTGGCCGTAGACTCCAGCCCATCAGCTTGAGCAAGCTCTGCTTTTACATTAGTGGTTTCAGGAGATGAGTCTGACAAGGTTAGGGGACTGGTGAATCAGTCCTGCGAATTGACTTGGCTTTGGATCGCCAAAGGCAATCATACCATGTTGTAGTAACATTACTTAAAATTACGCTCATCTAGAAAAGTTGTGTATGGTACTTGAGAAGTGAATAATTAGTTTTTGGGTGAAAGAAAATCTTCCTGTAGGCAAAACCTTTACCTATTAGTTGTTTTAGCGATCGAATGAAGGTAAATCACTGCTAGGGATGGTTCGACCTTAGTATTCTGGAAAGAGAAAAGCACAATTTGGCAATTTAAGCTAAAAGTATTAAAAATTGAAATAAAAAAACAAATAAATTCTCCTATTTTTAATTTTTCAGGTTTTACTTTCGATCGCGACCAATGTCAAGAAAGGGTAAGCAGGCAGGAGGTGGAAAGTAAGGGGCCGGGGGCTGGGGGCTGGGGGAGAGAATAGTTTATTTTTCTATCGAAAGCCTAAAATCGATTGACACGCCCTGCCAGAGTAGCAATCACGGCAGCTAATTCGTTAGGCTCGACAGGCTTCGATACGTGGATCTGAAAACCTTCTAGGAGCGATCGCGTGCGATCTTCGGTTCTAGCGTAAGCGGTGAGTGCGGCTGCCGGAATTAGTCCGCCTTGTTCTGCGCTTAGCGATCGCACTTTGCGGATCAAACTGTAACCATCTTCTTCCGGCATTCCGATATCGCTAATTAACACATCGGGCTTCCACTTTGCCAGCGCTTTCATCGCCTCATTAACCGATGACGCTTCGATCGCTTTAGCACCCCATTGAGTCAGCGCCGTACTGAGGAAAAAGCGCGTATCCGGGTCATCATCTACTAGCAACACCCGCAATCCATCTAAAGAAGGAGAGTTTTCTGAAGTATTTATTTCCGACGGTACCTGTTCCGATTCTTCTTCTTGGTTGTGAACGGGCATCATCGGAAAACTAACGATAAAAGTTGCCCCCAAACCATCCCCTTCACTTTCCGCCCTAACCGTTCCTCCGTGTAGTTCTACCAAATGGCGGACGATTGCTAACCCAAGGCCCAAGCCGTTATATGCTCTGGTCATCGAACTATCAGCTTGCCGAAATCGTTCAAAAACGTAAGGTACGAAATCGGCGCTGATTCCTTTTCCAGTATCTTTAATAGTAACTTGAACCTGAGAATCGACTTTTTCTAATCTCACCTCTACTCGTCCCCCATTGGGAGTAAATTTGATCGCATTAGAGATTAAGTTCCAAATTACCTGCTGCAAACGGTCTGAATCTCCGGTTACTAAACCGGATGCCGGATCTAAAAAACTTTGCAGTTCGATTTCCTTGGCTTGAGCGGCTGGCCGGATGGTATCCAAAACCGCGCCAATTATGGTCGCCAATTCAACCGGGCGAACGTTTAACAGGAGCTTACCCTGAATAATGCGAGAAACATCCAATAAATCATCTACTAATTGAGCTTGCACTCTCGCAGTGCGTTCTATAATATCGATCGCTTTGGTAAAAATTTGTTCGTCAAACCTGCGGCTGTTGAGCAGTTGCGCCCATCCCAACATAGCATTCAAAGGCGATCGCAATTCATGAGAAAGAGTAGCCAAAAATTCATCTTTCATTCGGTTAGCGGTTTCTGCTTGCGCTCGTGCTTCCTGTTCCCGCGCTAATAACGAATTGCGCTCGTCTTCTGCGCGTTTGCGATCGGTAAAATCTCGCATAATTTTGACAAAACCTCTCAGTCGATCGGTATCGTCCCGTAAAGGCGTCACCATTCCACTGCCCCAAAAACGAGAGCCATTTTTTCGTAAATGCCACCTTTCGTCCTCTGCTCTCCCTTCTGCGAGCGCGATTGTCAATTCTTGACGATCTGCACCCCGTTCTAAATCTTCGGGTGTAAAAATAATCGAGCCGAACTTCCCTAAAATTTCACTGCTTTGATAACCGAAAATACGTTCTGCGCCAGCACTCCAACGAATCACCCGCCCATCTATATCTAGAAAGAAAATGGCATAATCTTCTACATTTTCTAACAATAAACGAAATCGTTCTTCACTTACTCTCAATGCTTCTTGAGCTTTTACTCGGTCTGTAATATCAGCCACGATATAAACAGCACCAGTAAAATTTTCTTGCCGATCGAACATCGGATCTGCGGTTACCGAGAACCAGCGCTCTCCCAATTGCAAATCTCTGCTTTCTCTCGTCTTAGTTTCTTGAATGAGCGAAAAAATATTTACTTTACTAGTAGCATTTAGCAAATTATTTAGATGAGGAAACAATTCTTGTAGCAAGAAATTTTCTTTTTTTTCTAATAATTCTTCTACTACAGATATGACATTCTGACTACTTTCTTCGTCCCTCAACCATTCTATAGGAACGGGAGAGTATGGCATATTAAAATCATTACCTAAATGGTAACTCTGCAAAAGAAACTGAAAACCTCGATTATATCTAATAATTTTTCCTTCTTTGTCGAGCAAACAAACACCATCGCTAATCGCATCGAAAGTAGTTTTCCACTCCCGCGCTAATGCTAATGCAGACTCTTCAGCTTTTCTGATCCGAAGCAAAGCTTTGATAGTAGCAATTAATTCAATCTGCTCGACTGGCTGAGCGAGGTAAGCATCTGCACCACCTTCTAACCCCTGCGCCTTATCCTCGCTTTTGACAAATTTCGCAGATAAATGCAGCACGGGAATAGAAGCAGTAGCGGGATTGGCTTTAATCCGGCGGCAAACTTCAAAACCATCAATATCCGGCAGCTTTACATCCAGAATAATTAAATCCGGCTGTTTTTCTCGTGCAAATTGCAAACCTGCTTCACCCGTAGAAGACTCCATTACTTCAAATCCAGCATTCCGAAGCATCCGAGAAACTATATAGCGGTTAGCTTCGTTATCGTCTACGTGTAAAACAGTGACCCGATGCTCCTTAGACATAATTTTATGGGAGAGCGATGATTACCGATCTGTACATTGTTAATCTGTGATTTCTCTTGGCAGTTTGTCATTGGTTATTTTGCTTAATTTTTACAGCAATTAATTATTTTCCTCCTAGCGATTATTGAGAACTAACCCAGCTTTCAGCAGTACTTCTCGTAGAATACACTTAGCTTGTTCCGTGCATAAACTTTCTTTAGAAATAATTCCTAGTGCATTCCGAGAAAGATAGCTTTGTTCTTCTTCGGTTAGCTGTTTAGAAGTATTAATAATTACAGGTATTTCCCTGGTAAACCGATCCCCCTTCAAGCGTTCGAGAACCTGAAAGCCGTCAATATCTGGCATTACTAAGTCTAAAAAAATACAATTAGGACTTTTATTTTGAGCGATTTCGACTCCTAAATATCCGTTCGCGGCTTCCATAATAGTAAAATGTTGCTCGGCCAGCAGTTGTTTAAGTAAATAGCGAGATGCTTCCCGATCGTCAATAATTAAGATATTTTGCTCTTTATTACGATTGACTAAGTTATTGATCTTATCTAAAAGTTGCAATCGGTCTACCGGTTTGATAAAAAAGCCATCAGCACCCAATGCTAGGGCTTTTTTCTCATTATCAACCACCGTGATTACTAAAATCGGTATATTTTTTGTACATGGATTTTCTTTCATCTCAATTAGCAAAGACCACGCACTTCCTTCGGCTAGCAAAATGGCTAAAATTATTACTTTCGGTAGAACCTTTTTAAGTATTTGTTTGGCTTCTTTTAAAGAACGAGCAGGCAGGATTTGATAAACAGATTTTTCAAAATATTTTTGATAAGTGAATATTGTATTTTTATAGTAAGAAGAATTGGCATTAGTTAATAATTTTAGTTAGTATTAAAAGATTAATAATCATGCAATACTTAAATGATTTACTGTAATAAATAATTTAAGTATTGACTGAAAAAGCCAAATTTTCTCTAACTTAGTTTCGTAACTGCCACTGTTACATCATCGCGACCTCGATTAAAATCTCGATATAAAACACCGGCAATCAAACTGGGATGTTTGAATGCTAAACCGGGATAACGATCTAAACGCCATTGAGTACCTAAGCCATCAGAGTGCATGATTAATACGGCATCTTTTGGCCACTGATAGACAAATTCTTGAATTTTGCGAACTTCATGCCCAACAGTGCCATTATGGGAAACCATGCTGATGCTACCTTCTGGAGAAATCATGCTGGCAGAAATGTTGCCCACACCTACGAAAGTAACTATTTTTTGGGTTAAATTGATTTGAGCGATCGCTAATGCACTGCCTCGCGTACTTCGCAAAGCACCATGCGCCACCTCCAGAATTTCTTGAGGATTTTTGCGAACATTTTCTCGAAATGCTCTGACTGCTTCTAAAGAAGCTCGGGCAGCTAGTGGCCCATGACCCAAGCCATCGGAAAGCAATAGTAAAATGCGATCGGAATCTCGCTCAAATGCCCAAGCATCCCCCGACACCTCCTGACCTATTTTAGGCAAACAAACCGCACCTATTTCTATACGATTGTTTGTGTTTGGCAACTCAGTAGGCTCATCACTAGCCCAGAGTCGGCTTAATAAAGCCGTACCGACTTGGGGAATCGAATAAATGTCAAAAAATGCCGAAAGGCGATCGATCGCGCCTAAACCATTACCAGAAGAACCAAAAGTAGAATAGCCATCTTCTAAGCACTTACTAATATCTGCCATTCCCGGCCCTTTATCTAGGGCTAATATTTCAATACCCGGAATATTGTTTTCGATCGTTGACTGCAATAATAGTTGGCCTTCTTTAGAATGGCGAACCAAGTTGTTAGCTATTTCAGTAACGACAATACCTACTTTTCCTCGTTCTGTTTCATTAAAGCCCAGACGACTGGCAAGCTTGATCGCGATCCGTCGCGCTTCACCAGCCTGACTGGACTCGATAATTGGCAAAGCGACGGTATCTCTCATTTTATTTCCATTTAGTAATAGAAATGCGGGTGCCTTGTCCCACTTGGGAAAATATATCAAATTCATTCACCAGTCGTTTAGCACCGCTTAAACCCATACCCAATCCGTTTCCCGTCGTGAAACCATCTTTGAGAGCTAGTTCGAGGTCTGGAATACCTGGCCCTTGGTCTTCAAAAATCAGGCGCAGACCGCGACGAATTCCTTCAGATAATGTTTCTAGTTTAACAGTCCCACCACCACCATAGTCTAGGGTGTTGCGTGCTAGTTCGCTGGCTGCGGTAACGATTTTAGTTTGGTCTACCAAGCTAAAATTCAACTCGACAGCACGCTTTCGTACTGCTTGTCTCACCAGTACTATGTCAGTGGAGGAGTTGATGCTCATAACTTCACTTTTCTCGATCGCCATCTATGCTCCCCTTTGGAGAAGCTTCTAAGGAAGCTCGTAAAAGAGCCATTCCTTTTTCCACATTTAAAGCAGTGCGAATTCCTTTGAGGGAGAGTCCCAACTCCACCAGCGTAATGGCGACGGCTGGCTGCATTCCTACTACGACTGTTTGTGCATCCAACACCCGCGACATTTTAGCAATGTTTCCCAGTACCCGCCCGATGAAAGAATCGACGATCTCCAGTGCTGAAATATCGATCAATACTCCACGAGCGTTAGTCTGGGTAATGCGGTTAGTGAGGTCATCCTGCAAAGTCATTGCCAGACGATCGTGCATATCTACCTGAATGGTGACCAGAAGGAATTCACCCATCTGTAAAATGGGGATGCGCTCCATAATACTTAAGTCCTGACTGCTGAGTTAATCAATGAGTACCTTTAGTGTTACAAATCAAAACCGGGTCTACTGACGTTTAATCGATATACCAGTTCGCTGGAGTGCAAGCGTAAAGGCATCGGCTAAAGTAGCTTTAGTGGTTACATCAGCTAAGTCTACCCCTAAATAAACAATTGTTTGAGCGATTTGGGGACGAATACCGCTAATAATGCAGTCAGCCCCCATTAACCGCGCCGCAGTGACGGTTTTGAGTAAATGCTGCGCTGTCAGGGTATCTACCGTTGGTACTCCCGTAATATCGATAATGGCGACTTCCGAACCAGTATCGACAATTTTTTGTAATAAAGATTCCATGACTATTTGGGTGCGGGCACTATCCAAAGTACCGATGATCGGTAAAGCTAAAATGCCGTCCCACAGTTTTACTACTGGAGTGGAGAGTTCTAAGAGTTCTTCTTGTTGACGGATAATGATTTCTTCTCGGTTTTTCTGATAAACCTCGGTCGTCCACAAGCCTAATTTATCTATAAGGTTGCTAGCAGACCAAATTTCTTGGAGGAAGGTTTGAGTATCTTCGGGTATTTTTTCGCTTAATAGCTGGAACAATGGTTGCTTAAGCGAAAAGACAAAGCTGGCGGTTTCGGAAGGGGTGAAACCTTTTTGGCTGCGAGAACGGGAAATGCTGGCTAGAAAATCTCTGGTACCGCGCCATTCGGAGGTTTGAATGTTGGTTAAGTTACCGTTCTGGAGTGCTTCTGTAAAGAGGTCGAGGAATTCTCTGCACTCTTCTCGCAGTTCGTTTTCTGCGATCGCATCTTTACGAATACTACTTTTAATCTGTTCTCTTACCCATTCTGCTAGTAGTTCCGCTTCGTAAGTTTTGAGGATGTCTGGTAGTTTGCTTTTTTGGTTTGCGTTCATTAACTATCTCTCTTTGGCGTAAATCAATAATTACGATATTTTTTGAACGTAAGTCTAATAATATTTAATTACTAGTTAATTTGTTGACGAATGCGGCGTATTCGCTAGACTGTAAACCTATTTGTAAAACTGTTAATACCTGCTGCATATTTCCTGATAATAAATCGTTAACGGCTAACCACAAACCTGGAAAAAACGGACTTTGTAAAATGCCATTGTTATTTGCCGATAACTCTACATACTCGCCCCTTTCTAGATAAAACCAGCTGAGTTTGCGATCGAGTACTTGCCAAACAATATATTCTTTCACTCCATTGCGACGATATGCTTGTTTTTTGGCATGGAGGTCGATCGCAACGCTGGTGGCGGCAATTTCCACAATTAACTCTGGCGCTCCTTCGATATAATCATCTTCACTCAGTTTAGCTTGACCGCCTGCTTGACGCTCTATTAAAAGAACGGCATCTGGTTGAGGTTCGTTATCTAAGTCTAACCGCACGGTGGGTTCGATTCCCAACCTGACACCAGGCGTTAAGGCTGCATAAGTTCCAAGCCATCCAATAATCCAACCATGTGGTTGACTGTGGCTTTTAAAACCGCGTGGGACACCCACATATACAATTCCCTCAATCAATTCAACTTTTTTTAAGCTTGGCATGGCGTTGCAGCGACGCTCGAATTCATAGCGGTTTAGCTTATCGCCATTAACTAGAGGAGGAATTGTCCCATGCTGTGAGGGTGTTTTCACCATGCGGATTCTACCAGAGTGATGTTTGTCATTTGTCAATGGTCATTTGTCATCAGTTAACAAGAGATGACCAATGACCATTGACCGATGACCATTTTTATATTTTAGCTAGGAGCCAGCAAAATGAGTTGTTGTGATAAAAGCGATCGCAATTCTTCCCAACTCAATTTTACCTCTGACAAAATCTCTCTTGCCATTCTACCCTTATTGGAATTTTTATTACATTTTTACAGAAAACCCCTTATTTTACTAACAATTGGCACTTTGATAATCATCATTAAGTAAACAGTGATTTGATTTACATTTTTTCGATATTTTACTAACGTTGCTAGCATCTATGTTTCATCATCTCATCCATCCAAATTTTCGCCGGATGGCTATAATTTCTTCCCTATCAGTTGGTGCATACTGGTTTAAATTTCTTTCAATAATTTCTGCCCAAGCTAGCATCATATTTGTGAGACTAGGCCATTTTATATATTCTATATTTGCTTGTAAGCAATCCGCATTGAGCCAGAATACTGGTGAAGTTTCCTCTTGTTCTTGACTACCAATGACAGCGTGTATCGAATCTTCAAACTCTGAGATAGGAAATAGCCGAGGGTCGATCTCATCTCCATATCTTTGGCGAAAGCTAACTAATTCTTTATATCGATTCATCCCTTTTTCCAATGAGTAGAATGGCTCGTCAATGTCAGGGAAGTAAAAGTAGTTATCAAAAGAATTCCAATTTTTATTAAAATTTTTGTCTAATCCTATTGGCAAACAACCGTTACCTTTTTGGTATAGGTCGTAAACTTCTTTAGCTAAGTGGAACGGGTAATCTTTAGTAATTTCTTCAATTTGATTGGAGCTTAGTCTTGGAAGAGAAATCGCTGCCACTCGCTCTAGTTCCTTAATTTGTTCTATGGTAAGGTCTTTAGTAGTAATGGCTGGGTCAGAACCAAACGAGGAATCATAGCCGCTACAGATCGTCCAACCTCTAAGACAACTCATGAATTTCCTTTGTTCTGCACAAGCTGCTATTCGATCGATTGCTTCTGTTATCCCAGACATTTCATGCTCTCCAAACTTTTTTATAAGTTTTTCCCTTGAGTCAGTAAAATCAGTTGTTGAGCTAGCAGCGATCGCAATTCCTCCATACTCAATTTCACCTCTGTTAAAATTTCTCTCACCGTTCTACCTTTATCGGAATTTTCATCACATTTTTGGAGAAACTCAAACTCATATTCCGACAGATTAACTATTTGATAATCGTAATTAAATAAACAACGACTCGGCCAACCATCCATGCAGGGATTGCGATCGGGAATTGCTGCCAATAACGCTTCATCAGATGACCAATCAGCTTTCGCTAAAGGCGGACGGGCGAGGAAAAATTCGTAATGGGTGAATGTTTCCGGATCGAGTAATTCAATTAAGCGATAACGTTCGCGATCGCTTAATTCTTTTGCCCTTTCCATCAACTCTGGATTTTTAGCAAATAATCTTTCCAATTCCCAAGCTTTCGGATTAGAAAAACCTACAAATTCCAACCCAGAAGCATCGATTAACTCAAACAAAGTATCGATATTGTAATCAATTTCTTGGGGATGAACGTACATATCAGCAAAACATTCATCTTGCTGATTTTCCATCGACCATCTTTCTTTTTCTCGCTTGACAAGTCGATTATTTTCTGGTAAAGCATCAAATATCTGACGCCCCAGCTTTACGCCGTCCCGGTAGTCGCCCCGTTGAGAACCTTGGAGAATGGAGAGAGCTTTCTGCATCAGTTGGATTTCCCAACGTCCCAACTCCCCATAAACAAAAACGTGCATCAATCCACCAGGCGCTAACTTAGGAGCGAGGGACTGAATACCTCGAATCGGATCGGGTAAATGATGCAGTACCCCTACGCAGTTAATCAAATCGAATTCTCCTGGTAGTTGTCCCACGTCGTACAAACTGAGATGATGGAACTCTACGCGATTCGCACCCGATCGCTGACATCGTTCTTTCGCTACTGCCAACGCGCCAGCACTCAAATCGATCCCAACCACTTGCGCTTGGGGATTCAGGTGAACTAGGTATTCGGTTCCTACTCCAGTTCCGCACCCAGCATCGAGAATCCGCACATCTTGCTTTGGGGGTTTTTGTCCGGTGCAGAAGTTATAAGCAGCCAGCCAATTCCAGCGCCAGTTATATCCAGGCGGCGGGCTATCTAGCAACGGTTCTGGGGGAAACGGATATGTATCGTAAAGACGTTGGACGGCGGAAGTAATTTCTTTATTTGTCATCGGTCATTGGTCATCAGTCATTGGTCATCGGTCATTGGTCATCGGTCATTGGTCATCGGTCATTCTCAGCAAATAACCACCATAGGTACTTGACAAATGACAAATGACAAATAACTCATGACCAAACGTAACAAAACTTATCAGCTTTCTCAGATAGTCTGCCGCAATCCAGTATGATTACGGAGGATACAGCCAGATAGAGTTCTACACATTTCTTAATAAATGAGTGTGAGGAGCAAAAAACATTTTAATCTAAAGACTGGGCTGATTAAGTCCTTTGCAATTATCAAGGCATCCTTACCCAGTGCCTTTTATAGAGGCTTTTCAAGTGTGCTTTCGTGCTGTATTAGTCATGGGTTGTCGTCAATGGTGACCGCTTAACCGATGAACTAGCTAGCTATAACCACAAAGCCACGGATAATTTTGCTGGGGGTTGGACTGCTTCTATGGCAATCCAGGTTTAACAAATTCCGCCAAAATTGGCTGACTTCCCTGCCAAGGAAATCAGCAAAGACCACCAAAACCGAGTGGCCAACACAAATTAATAATTTGGGCCTACAGAAGGTAGGTTACGGCCAGTCAACGCTGCCCTGAGTCAACCTTGTAGTACTTGATTCAGTACTGGACTGTTGCTCCACCAAGGAGGACTTGAGGGTAGTGAAAGCTGGAAAAACAATTCAAAATTTAAAGTTATCAATTCAAAATTAAAATCATTTTGAATGCAAGAATTTTGAATTTTGAATTCACACAGTCAGGATTTTATAGGGAGCTTTTGAGAACCAATGAGTGTTAAAGCAAGTGGTGGAAGCTCAGTTGCACGCCCGCAACTATACCAAACGTTGCCAGTTGCGACTATTTCTCAAGCGGAACAGCAAGACCGCTTTTTAGAGCGAGGCGAACTGAGCGAACTGGAGAGCTATTTCAAATCTGGCGCTAAAAGGCTAGAGATTGCTTCTGTATTGACCAAAAATGCTGAACTGATAGTTTCTCGTGCTGCCAATAGAATATTCGTCGGTGGTTCTCCTATAGCATTTTTGGAGAAGCCGAAAGAGGCACCGGTGATGAGTATGGCCGGTACGCCAGTAGATACCAGAGAAGCTATGAAGCTGGGAACTGCCACCTATGTTGAAAGTCGCGGTGGCTTTTTTGAAGGAATTCGATCGCTATTTTCAGCCAGTGGCGGTGGCCCAGCGCCAGCCGGATTCCGTCCGATCAACGTAGCTCGCTATGGCCCGAGCAACATGACCAAATCCTTACGGGATTTGAGTTGGTTCTTGCGCTACACGACTTACGCGATCGTAGCTGGCGACCCCAACATTATCGCCGTTAACACTCGCGGTTTGCGGGAAATCATCGAAAATGCTTGCTCTGGAGAAGCGACTATCGTAGCGCTGCAAGAAATGAAGGCGGCGGCTTTGGGCTATTTCCGGCAAGATGCGGAAGGTACGAACGTAGTTAGTCAGTACATGGACGTGCTGATTGCGGAATTCAAGGCTCCTACGCCTTCCGACAAATTGCGGCAACGTCCTTCTGGCGACCAACAAGGTTTGCAGTTGCCTCAAATTTACTTCAACGCGGCAGAACGGCGGCCCAAGTTCGTGATGAAGCCGGGACTTTCTGCTAAGGAAAAGCAAGAAGTTGTGAAGGCTGCCTATAGACAAGTGTTCGAGCGCGATATCATCCGCGCTTATTCCTTGGGGATTTCCGATTTGGAATCCAAGGTGAAAAACGGCACTATTTCGATGAAGGAATTTATTCGCCGTTTGGCTAAATCTCCTTTGTACCGGAAGAATTTCTACGAGCCATACATTAACAGTCGCGCTTTGGAGTTGGCTTTCCGTCACGTTCTGGGACGTGGCCCATCGAGCCGGGAAGAAGTACAAAAGTATTTTTCGATCGTTTCTGAGAAAGGATTGTCCGGTTTAATCGATGCCTTGGTAGATTCCCAAGAGTACTCCGATTACTTCGGGGAAGAGACCGTACCCTACCTGCGCGGTTTGGGACAAGAAGCCCAAGAATGCCGCAACTGGGGACCACAACAAGATTTGTTTAACTACAGTGCGCCATTCCGCAAAGTACCCCAGTTTATCACTACTTTTGCGGCTTACGAGCGGCCACTGCCGGATCAGCACCCCTACGGTTCCGGTAACGACCCGTTGGAAATTCAGTTTGGGGCGATTTTCCCGAAAGAAACTCGCAACCCCAGTACCAGACCAGCACCTTTCGGTAAGGATACCAGACGGATTTTAATTCGTCGCGGCCCTGCTACTACGAACCAGGTGAGCAACCCCGCAGCACGGGGCGTAGCACCGGGAACCCTTGGCCCGAAAGTATTCAAGTTGGATCAATTGCCCAGCTTTACCGGATTGGGTGGTAAGCGTGGGTTTACCAAACAAGGGGTGAGCGTTAAGTTCACGGAAAGCTCCACTCAAGCGGTGATTCGGGCTTGCTACTTGCAGGTGTTCGGTCGGGACGTTTACGAGGGTCAGCGGCTGAAGGTACAGGAAATCAAGCTGGAAAACGGCGAGATTACGGTGCGGGAATTTATTCGCGCTTTGGCGAAATCGGATTTGTTCCGCAAGTTGTACTGGACTCCTTACTATGTTTGTAAGGCTATAGAATATATCCACCGTCGCTTGTTGGGTCGTCCTACTTACGGTCGTCAAGAAAACAATAAGTACTTCGATATTTGCTCGAAGAAAGGCTTGTATGCTTTAGTTGACGCGATTATCGATAGCCCTGAGTACGGTGAATCGTTTGGAGAAGATACCGTTCCTTACGAACGTTATATCACTCCGGCTGGTTTGGCGCTGCGGAGTTTGCGGGTTGGCAGCATCGGTGAGACTGGTGCAAAAGCCGAACAACAAGCAACGCCACGCTTTGTGGAATTGGGTGAAGTTAACCAATTACGGACTGAACCGGATATTCAATTCCGCATCAACCAAGGGGTGAGCAAGAAACGGGAGCAAACTAAGGTCTTCAAGCTCACCGGTAATGATGATAAGAAGGCTGTAGAAACGTTGATTCGGGCTGCTTATCGGCAAATTTTCGAGCGCGATGTGGAACCGTACATCGTGAAGAACGAGTTCACGGCGCTGGAAAGCAAGCTATCTAATGGTGAAATCAACCTGAAGGAGTTTATCGAAGGGTTGGGCGGATCGAATCTCTACATCAAGGAGTTCTACACTCCTTACCCCAACACGAAGGTAATCGAACTCGGCACCAAGCACTTCTTGGGACGCGCTCCGTTAGACCAAGCGGAAATTCGCAAGTATAACCAAATTCTGGCTAGTGGCGGTATTCGTGCTTTTGTGGGTGCGATGGTGAACAGCGCCGAGTACGCTCAGGCGTTTGGAGAAGATACAGTTCCTTACAATCGCTTCTTGACTCTGCCTGCGGCTAACTTCCCGAATAGCCAAACTCTGTATAACCGCCTCACCAAGCAAACGGATGAGTTGGTGGTGCCTAGCTTTGCACCCGTGAAGGCTCGGATGGATGCTACCAAGATGCCTTTGATGAGTAAGGCGATGGGAGATTTGGCGAAACAAGCGAAGGCTCCAGATAAGTCGAAGCCGCTATTTATCGAACTCGGTCGCTCTTTCAGCAACGGTCAAGGGCAATCGGTAGAAGTGGGCGTTGGTACGACTCGTCGCAAACCGGCTCGGATTTACCGGATGACTACTGGGGCCAATCAAGGGGAAACGGCGCTGGTGATTAATGCCATCTACTGTCAAGTGATGGATGTGTTCAGCGGTCAGGTGCCGAATGAGTTCCGCCGCAGCGATTTGGAAAGTAAACTCCGGAACGGGGAAATCTCGGTGCGGGAGTTTATTCGCTCTTTGGCTAGCTCGGAGATTTACCGTCGCCGCTTCTATACTCCTTATCCGAATACGAAAGTGATTGAGTTCTTGTTCCGTCACTTGTTGGGTCGCGCTCCCGCTACGCAAGCGGAAATTCGGCAGTATAACCAAATTCTGGCATCTTCTGGTCTGCGGGCTGCGGTAGAGGCGCTTGTGGATAGTCCGGAGTACGCGCAATATTTCGGTGAGGATGTGGTGCCTTACAACCGCTACCCATCTTTACCTGCTGGTAACTATCTGGGTAGCGTGAAGGCTGCTACGGATTTGGTGAAACAGCCTTGGTCAAGCCTATCGCCTTCTTATTTGGGTGGTCGGTTCTAAGTAGGGAAAGGGAAAAGGATGAAGTCTGAAGGATGAAGGATGAAATAAAAAATATTCCTGTCATCCTACCCTTTCCCAATCCTTCGCTCTGTTGATTAAATAGCCTTATCTCCAAAAAAAGGAGATGAGGCTAGTTTCTGTTGCTGTAAATATGGACGTGGCAAAGAATGTTGATCGCGCTCGATCGCAGATTTTTCTATGTCCCCTAAATTGAGAAACATGAGGGATATTATTAAAATCTGTTAAGAGGAGAGTCAGAATGTGAACTTAATGCCGCAAAATATTTGCGGAAGGTAGCTGTGACTCAGATCGGATTTACTGCCGATCCTGGGAGAAAGTTTGAAGAATACTAAAGCGGATTCACAAAATGTGGCTGCTTTAAATGCTTCGACAAATCTACAAGAGACTCAGCTACACAGTTGCCAACGCCAGTTCAAAAACACCTGGTTAAACCTTTATTGGAGGATTCCGTTAATGAGTATCGTCACGAAATCCATCGTGAATGCTGATGCTGAGGCTCGCTATCTCAGCCCCGGTGAATTAGATCGGATCAAGAGCTTCGTTACCAGTGGCGAACGTCGTCTACGTATCGCTCAAACTCTGACTGACTCTCGCGAGCGCATCGTTAAGCAAGCTGGCGACCAACTGTTCCAAAAACGCCCTGACGTTGTTTCTCCCGGCGGTAATGCTTACGGTGAAGAAATGACCGCTACCTGCCTGCGCGACCTAGACTACTACCTGCGTCTAGTTACCTACGGAATCGTAGCTGGCGACGTTACCCCAATCGAAGAAATCGGTTTGGTGGGCGTTCGTGAAATGTACAACTCCCTGGGCACCCCAATCCCCGCCGTAGCTGAAGGCATTCGTGCGATGAAGAACGTTGCTGCTTCTCTGTTGTCTGCTGAAGACTCTTCTGAAGCTGGCTCTTACTTCGACTACGTAATTGGCGCTATGCAGTAGGACTTTTGTCCCGCTCTAGCCCTCAGTTAACGATTTCAAGATTAGGTGACTTAAGGAAGCAAACTCATGCAAGACGCGATTACTTCTGTTATTAATTCCTCTGACGTACAAGGTAAGTACCTTGATACTGCTGCTTTAGAAAAGCTAAAGGCTTATTTCCAAAGCGGTGAACTCCGCGTGCGTGCTGCTACCACCATCAGCGCTAACGCAGCTGCGATCGTTAAAGAAGCAGTAGCTAAGTCTCTGCTGTATTCTGATATCACCCGCCCCGGTGGCAATATGTACACCACCCGTCGCTATGCTGCTTGCATCCGCGACTTGGACTACTACCTGCGCTACGCTACCTATGCTATGTTGGCTGGCGACCCCTCCATCCTAGACGAGCGCGTACTGAACGGCTTGAAGGAAACCTACAACTCCTTGGGTGTTCCCGTTTCCGCTACCGTACAAGCTATCCAAGCTATGAAGGAAGTTACCGCTAGCTTAGTAGGCGCTGATGCTGGTAAAGAAATGGGCGTTTACTTCGACTACATCTGCTCTGGCTTGAGCTAGATGCTTTTGGAGGAACTGAAGGCTTAGTTTAAGCTTTGTCTTCTGTCCTAATCCTGGTCTGGGAGGTCAGGAGTTAATGCTAGAGCGTTAGCAGCTTGTCTAAATTAACTGATAAGTTTTAGCGGCTAGTATTCACTCTTGATTCCCAGACCTTGGTTTATCAACACCCTAAAACTTTATTCGATTTCAGGAGAATTTAAGCCATGCGGATGTTCAAAGTCACTGCTTGCGTTCCCAGCCAAACTAGAATTCGCACTCAACGCGAATTGCAAAACACCTATTTTACAAAGTTAGTTCCTTATGACAACTGGTTCCGGGAACAGCAACGGATTATGAAGATGGGTGGCAAAATCGTTAAAGTTGAGTTGGCCACTGGCAAGCCTGGTGCTAATACAGGATTGCTGTAATTTCAGAAGAAAAGCTTGACAAATTTTGCGAAAAATGCCTATCCCTTTTGGGGTTGGAATTTCAAAAAAGGCCGCCTCTGATATCATGACTGCAAGCCATGATATTAGGGGCGGCAAGGTTTTGTGGAAGTAGAGAATTGAGAATCCAGAATTTTAACGGAGGATAGGTACTAATCTCCGGGGTGATGCAGTTAAGCGAACTGGTGGTTGATTAGCCATTGAAGAAGCCATAAAAAGGATATTTTGGCGTTCTTCAACTAAAAAACTAACAGTGTAAAACATTCCATCTTGATGCCACATTACTGATGAAAATATGTTTGGGGGATTTTGTTTTTGTCCTTCTAGTAAATATCCTTGAATTCCTCTGGCTAAAGTGATTTTTTGGGCTGCTTTTAGGTGTTTTTCAAATTCTCTTTTGGCATTGGGGGATGTTTGGCTATCTACGGAAAAGCTGCCTACTAAACAAGCAAATGGCCCTGAATCGCAGCTAAATAAACCAACTGTTAAACCTGTGGGAATAGTTGATGGAAAAACCCGTACATTCAATTCGTTGATAAAATCTTCATCAGCAGGGCCACCAAGCATAATTCGGGAGGGCAAGCGCATTTTCCAACCGGGTGGCAAGTTGTTTACGATTTCATTTAAGTAAGGGGTGAAAATTTCGGCAGGAACGGCAGATACTTTGATGGGAGTGCCGATAATAGCGAGAAGAATGGGAAAAGCTAGGAGTTTATGCCACAACATTCGATCTCAAACCTTTAGATAAAATTTAAATTAGTTATTTTATTTGGTAAAAGTAATCTATTGAGATAAGTTCTTGAAGCATTGATATAAATTAAATAAATAATCTTCTATTTTATTGACTGGGTTAGATTGACAAAAATTTGGAAATTTTGATGTCAACATAGGTTAATGTTGCTATCCTGCTGTAAAGGTAATACCTACGTCTGTGCTTAAAAATTAACTAATTCTAAAATTGGTGTAAGGTGGGTAGTACCCACCCTACTGTTAGTAGCAATTAAGCTTCATCCAAAGCTGCAATACCGGGTAATACTTTACCTTCGAGTAATTCCAAGCTAGCACCGCCACCAGTAGAAATGTGACTCATTTGGTCTGCTACGCCGACTTTTTCGACAGCCGCTACGGAGTCTCCACCACCAATAATGGTAACAGCACCTTTTTTGGTGAGGTCTGCTAGGGAGTGCGCGATCGCTTCCGTGCCTACAGCAAACTTATCAAATTCAAACACGCCCATTGGCCCGTTCCAAATGACTGTCTTGCAATCAGCCAGTGCTTCTTGGAACACTTTGACGGATTCGGGGCCAATATCTAGACCCATCCAACCATCGGGGATATTGTCGATGCTAACGGTTTGGGAATTAGCATCAGCCGCAAAATTATCTGCTACTACTACATCAGTAGGCAACAATAATTGTACGCCCCGTTCTTTTGCCTTTGCTTCTAAAGTTTTAGCCAATTCCAGCTTATCTTCTTCCACTAAGGACTTACCAACGCTTAAGCCGCGAGCTTTGTAGAAAGTGAAGATCATGCCGCCGCCGATGATCAGCTTATCGCATTTTTCCAGCAGGGTTTCGATGACGCCAATTTTGCTGGAAACTTTAGAACCGCCGATAATTGCAGCCAGAGGACGTTGGGGATTTTCGATCGCACTTTGCAGATATTGCAGTTCCTTTTCGATCAAATACCCGGCTACAGAAGGCTTGAGATACTTGGTAACGCCTTCGGTGGAAGCATGGGCGCGGTGGGCGGTACCGAAAGCATCGTTTACGTATAAGTCTGCATTAGCAGCCAGTTGCTTGGCAAATTCGGGATCGTTTTTCTCTTCTTCTTTATGGAAGCGGACATTCTCCAGGAGAATGACATCTCCGTTTTGCATGGCACCGACAGTAGCAGCGACTTCATCGCCGATGCAGTCGCTAGGCTTTTTCACTTCTTTTCCTAACAACTCGGAGAGGCGTTTGGCAACGGGGGTGAGGCGTTGCTTATCATCAACTCCCTTGGGACGCCCGAAGTGGCTGGACAGAATTACTTTTGCACCCTTACCAGTCAAATCTTGAATTGTGGGTAAAGCAGCCCGGATGCGGGTATCGTCGGTAATATTGCCCGCTTCGTCCACTGGCACGTTAAAATCTGCCCGTACCAATACTCGCTTGCCAGCTACGTCTTCAGACGACAAATTTGCTACTGTTTTTTTGGCCACCGAAACAACCTCCTAAATCTCTTGTCTTCACGGAGTCAGCGTGACGCAGTTCGTCCGTTCTGTCTAAGCCGTCCACATTTTACCAATCTTCGGTTACCAAACCTCTGTTAAGGTTTGACTTTAAAGGAGAGGATGGGGAGATGGGGTAAAGATGAGGTAGTATGTTCCGTTACCCTATGGCCACTGTGTCGGCTACTGTGAAAGGGATCGGGTATGGTGCGATCGCGATCGCACTATGGCAATTGAGATACTAAATAAAGATAAGCTGGAAGAAATCGGAAATTTTTTACGTGATTTGAGAAATCTCTATCTAAATATAAAATTCAAATGGGGAATATGCTAAACGAGTCTGGGATCGAGAGGTGCTATCAAAATGTTTAAGACAGTTTTGTTCCCAGTCGATCAAAGTCGAGAAGCCCGCGAAGCGGCTGATGTAGTTGTAGAGGTGGTGAAAAAGTACAGCAGTAAACTCGTTTTGTTGTCCGTACTAGAACCACCTGCTGAAGGGGAAGCTGCCAATGTAGATGCGATGACTTCACCAGAGGCAGTGGCACAATTGTTGACGACGGCAAAAGCACTGTTTGCCGATCGAGGAATTGAAGCCGAAGTCCTCGAACGGGAGGGAATGCCTGCTTTCACTATCTGTGACGTGGCTGACGAAATTGATGCCGATTTAATCGTGATGGGCTGTCGAGGATTGGGTTTAACTGAGGAGGGGATGTCGGATAGTGTTACTAACCGAGTAATTAATCTTTCTCCTTGTCCAGTTCTGATCGTTCCTTAAAATGGTCATTTGTCATTGGTCATCGGTCATTGGTCAAAGTAAATCCTTTCCTAATGACGAATGACGCATGACAAATGACAAATGACAAATGACTATTAAAATCTAAAATCGAATGACTACTCCCGCGATTCAATGGTATCCCGGCCACATTGCTAAAGCTGAAAAGGCACTCAAGGAACAGTTAAAACTAGTGGATGTGGTACTGGAAGTACGAGATGCCCGCATTCCCCTAGCGACCCACTATCCGCAGCTTGCCCAATGGACTGGTAGCAAAACTAGGGTGTTGGTTCTCAACCGAATGGATATGATTCCACCAGCAGTGCAGAATTTATGGGCTGATTGGTTCAGAAGGCAAGGGGAAGTGCCATTTTTTACGAATGCCCAGCAAGGTAAGGGTATAACACCGGTGACGAAAGCGGCGCAGGCTGCTGGGGTGGAGGTGAATCAAAAAAGGCGCGATCGCGGTATGCTGCCTCGTCCAGTGCGTGCTGTGGCGATCGGCTTTCCTAATGTAGGTAAATCTGCCCTGATCAATCGCTTATTGGGTAAGAAAGTCGTAGAAAGCGCCCGTCGTCCCGGCGTGACCAAGCAACTGCGCTGGGTGAGAATTTCTCAGGAAATTGAATTGCTGGATGCGCCGGGAGTGATTCCTGCTAAGTTGGAAGACCAGGAAGCGGCGATTAAGTTGGCCATTTGTGAAGATATCGGTGAGGCATCTTACGACCATCAGCGAATTGCTACCGAGTTAGTCGAGTTAATCGCTTACTTGCAAGACGTAGCTGGCGATTTGTTACCCAAATCGATCTTAGAGTCTCGTTACGATTTAGAGCTTGCTAACTTGACAGGTGAAGATTATTTGGCAAGATTGGCACAACAAAGATATCAAGGGGATTTGGAACGGACGGCGCATCAGTTATTAAATGATTTTCGGAAAGGGTTTTTAGGTGCGATTCCTTTAGAGTTACCGCCTAATTAGTGCGTGCGAGTAGAAATTTACCGTCACTGCGAAAAAAGATGGGAAAACAGGGAAGGAAACTGAGGGATTACTTCCACTCACCGGCAGGATTGGCTAGCAAATAGCATTTCACGCCACCGCTGTTATGCTGTTATTCGATCGCAGACAGGCAAAAAATTAGGAACGCACCAGCCAGTGAATTGGTAAAAAGTTTATCAATATAAACGATATTTAGTTACCTAAAATCATTATTTTCAATAAGAATATTCAGGTATTTAATTGTCAAAAGTATAAGGGAGCGAGTGATTTTTTGGTAATTTAGAATAAATTGAGCTAAATTAGCTTCCGTAAAAGCGAACAAGTGTCATTTTTAACTATTCTTATTTAACCAGATCCTATATTATTTTACGGGCTTTTTCCTAACTCACCTATTGTTTCCTATCTATAGCAATCCTAAATGAATTGCGAACAACTA
>CAZJJR010000071.1:0-18457 GCA_964546365.1 uncultured bacterium
TTTAGTCCTCGGACTGAGGACTAAAGTCCTCACTACAAACTGGTTTTATTGTGGTCGATCGACCGGATATGATATGAGGGGGAGAAAACACAAAAGCTGATTGCATATAGCTTCTGTATTTTCTCCCTTTCCCTTTTTGCGGCTGTCAAATCATACCTCGATCGAGCAAAAATATATAAAATGTAAAACCAACTAATCCTTGGCGGTCAGAAAAAAGAAGGCTAATCTACAATAAGCTAATTCTTCAACTGCTAAGATCGGAAATACTAAAGAAGCCGATCGCCAGAATACTATTTAAATTTCGCTTTTCGATCTCAGTAATAATACCAGGATTAACGCTATGTTAACACTTCTAGGTTACCAACTTACCGAAGCTATTCATGAAGGGGTAAAAACAGTTATATATCGCGGTATTAAACTACATTCACAGACATCGGTAATCATCAAAACTCTCCTAGCAGAGTACCCTACCTTAGAAGAAATATCTCGATTGCGGCACGAGTATAAAATTACTTTACCATTAAATATACTAGGAATCGCCAAACCAATTGGTTTAGAAAATTATAAACATGGTTTAGCGCTGATATTAGAAGATTTTCAGGGAGACTCCCTCAAAAAATTAATTAGCACCCAAAAAATATCTATACTTGGCTTTTTGTCGATCGCTCGTCAGTTAGCGGAAACTCTCCACGAACTACATCAAAACCAGATTATCCATAAAGATATTAAACCTCAAAATATTCTAATAAATCCTCAAAACTGGCTCGTTAAACTGATTGACTTTAGTATCGCATCTCGCCTATCCAGAGAAACTCCTACCATTAGCAATCCTGACTTATTGGAAGGCACGCTCATTTATATGTCGCCGGAACAAACCGGGCGGATGAATCGTTGCCTAGATTATCGCACTGATTTCTACTCTTTGGGCGTAACCTTTTATGAAGTCCTGACGGGAGAACTGCCTTTTAAAACTAACGATCCTCTGGAATTGGTACACTGCCATATTGCAAAAACACCTGTACCGCCCCATCAGGTTAACCCGGAGATTCCCCTAGCGATATCCGAAATAGTAATGAAATTAATGGCGAAAAATGCTGAGGATAGATATCAAAGCGCTTTGGGATTAAAGGCAGATATAGAAACTTGTTTTAATCAATTAGTTTTGGACGGCGAAATTACCAACTTCGTACCCGGAGAGATGGATAAATCCGGCCAATTTTTAATCCCGCAAAAGCTGTACGGCAGGGAAGAAGAAGTTGCCGAACTATTAGAAACTTTTAATCGCGTTGCTGCTGGTGCAACTGAGATGATGTTAGTTTCCGGTTATTCGGGGATTGGCAAAACTTCCGTAGTCAACGAAGTGCATAAACCAATTGTACGGCAACGCGGTTATTTTATATCGGGTAAGTTCGATCAATTTAAACGGAATATTCCTTATTCGGCACTTATTCAAGCTTTTTCTGAGTTGATGCGTCAACTAGTCACGGAAAGTAAAGAAAAAATAGCTGTTTGGCAATCAAAATTATTAGAAGCATTAGGACAAAACGGACAAGTAATTATTGATGTAATTCCAGAAGTAGAATGGATTATTGGCAAACAGCCAGAAGTAGTACAATTAGCGCCAACCGAATCTCAAAATCGGTTCAATCGAGTATTTCAAAAGTTTATTGGCGTGTTTGCTCAAAAAGAACACCCACTCGTTTTATTTTTAGATGACTTGCAATGGGCAGATTTGGCTTCTTTAAAATTAATTGAGTTGATAATGACCGATACAGCAAGCCAGTACTTATTGCTGATCGGGGCTTATCGAGATAATGAAGTTAGTCCGACTCATGCTACTATTCAAACTATAGAAAAAATTCAACAAACTGGAGCAGTTGTTAATAATATCATTCTAGAAGCTTTGAGCTTGGAAAATATTTTGGCTTTAGTGAATGATACTTTGGTTGAAACAGTTACATCTCCACATTTAAAGCAAACGGAAAATATCGAATTAGCAAGGGTAAGACCTTTAGCTGAATTGGTTTTTAATAAAACTCAGGGAAATCCTTTCTTTTTGACTACATTACTGTCTACTTTGTACTCTGATAAGTTGCTGACGTTTGATTTCACCGAAGGGCGTTGGTTGTGGGACATCGAGCAGATTCAAGGAATTGGAATTACGGATTTCAATGTAGTTGAATTGGTAGCTAGAAATATTCAAAAATTACCTGAAACTACACAAAAAGTTTTGAAGTTAGCTGCTTGCATTGGCAATACGTTTAATTTAGATAATCTGGCGGTGGTGAATGAAAAATCTTTATTGACTACTGCTGATGAGTTGTGGGAAGCGTTGCAGGCTGGGTTGATTTTGCCGCTTTCATCAGATTACAAAATTCCGTTATTTGTTGATGAATTAGAACAGAAATATTTGCAAGATAAAGATTTAAGAGTTGGCTATAAATTTTTACACGATCGAGTACAACAAGCAGCTTATTCTCTGATACCGGAATCGGAACGAAAAGTTACTCATTTAAAAATAGGTCAGTTATTGTTGCAGAAGACGGCTAAGTTTGCTTTATCTGAAAATATATTTGATATTGTCAATCAATTAAATATCGGAGTGGAATTCGTTACTAAAGAGTTGGAAAAAGAAGAACTGGCGAAATTAAATTTGATGGCGGGAAAGAAAGCTTTAGCTGCCACTGCTTATGACGCTGCTGCTAGGTATTTGAATGTTGGTTTGCAACTACTCCCACCAGATAGTTGGGAAAGAAAGTATGAGTTGACGCGAGACTTATTTGTAGAAACAGCATCTGCGGAGTATCTTAATATTAATTTTGAACGGGCAAAACAATTGTCTGATGTCGTTTTGGAACGGGCGAAAACGTTACTGGAAAAGGTTCCGGTTTACGAGACGCAAATTCAGTTTTACATTGCTCAAAATCAGATGCAGGCTGCGATAGATACAGCACTTCCAGTCTTAAAATTACTGGGGGTTAGGCTACCAAAAAATCCAACCACACTACATATTTTATTAGGTTTAATTCGCACGAAGTTAGTATTATCAGGAAAACGGATTGAGGACTTAGCAAACCTTCCGGAAATGACCGATTCCTATAAGCTAGCAGCAATGGGTATATTGATGAATATCACTTCCCCTGTTTTTATGGCCAAACCAGCCATGTTCCCACTAATTATATTTGCTATGCTGAATTTAGGATTTAACTATGGCAATTGTTCATTTTCGGCTTTAGCATATGTGATTTATGGTTTGTTGCTATGTGGAAGTCTAGGAGATATCGAATCTGGTTATCAATTTGGCCAACTAGCGCTGCAAATTCTCGAAAAATATGATGCCAAAAAACTAAAACCGATCGTATATGTAACATTCAATTCGGGAATCAGACAGTGGAAAGAACCTGCGAGAAAGTCAATCCAACCCTTTGTTGAAACAATTGCTGTGGGACTAGAAGTAGGAGATATAGAGTATGCTTGCCATAATGCTAGGTACTACTGTTCTTACCCTTATTTAACTGGGGAGCATCTAGAATCATTAGCGCAAAAACAAGCAAAATATCTGAAGATGCTGTTAAATTTCCAGCAGGAAATTCAGATAAATTATACGCAAATATGGAGCCAAGTAGTTTTAAACTTACTCGGTGGCTCATCTACAGATAAATGCCGTTTAGTAGGCGAGATGTTTAATGAGGATGAAAAACTGCCTATCTTTCTGAATAGTAATAATGTGGTGTGCTTGTTTCATTTTTATTGCTTAAAGGCTGGATTATTGTATCTTTTCAAAGAGTATAATCAGTCTCTCGAACAGGCAAAATTAGCTGAAAGATATATAGAAGGTGGGTTTGGAGCATTGCCTTTAACTGCACACAATTTTTACTATTCTTTGGCCTTACTAGCTTTATATCCTCATAGTTCAAAGAGGCAGAAAAGAGCCTATCTTAAAAAGGTAATATCAAATCAGAAAAAACTAAAAAAATGGGCGTTTCATGCGCCAGCTAACTATCAGCATAAGTACGAGCTTGTGGAGGCAGAGAAAGCGCGGGTTTCAGGTAAAGATGTCAGAGCGATTGAATATTACGATCGCTCCATCAAAGGAGCTAATAAACAGGGATACATTCAAGAAGAAGCGCTAGCAGGTGAACTAGCAGCAGAATTTCATTTTTCACAGGGTAGAGAGAAGATTGGTCAAACTTATTTGACGGATGCCTACTACGGTTACGTTCGCTGGGGAGCTAAAGCAAAAGTTAAAGATTTAGAAGAAAGATATCCTCAGTTCTTTTCTCAGATACTAAAACGGGAATCAACTGACATAGATATTAATCGAACAACGACCGCTACTAGTACAACAGGAGGAAGTGCATCTGCATTGGATTTGGTCACGGTAACCAAAGCATCACAAGCAATTTCTTCGGAAATCGTTTTGGATAAGTTGCTTTCTAAGTTAATGCACATCACGATTGAGAATGTTGGTGCTTCTAAAGGTTATTTGTTGTTGTCAAAATCTGGTAAGTTGGTGCTGGTAGCAGAAGGTGCTGTGGAAAAAAGTAAGGTGCGCGTATTACCATCGGTTCCCGTTGAATCGCGTCCGGATTTGCCATTATCAATTATTAATTATGTAGAAAGAAGCCAACAAACTGTAGTGTTAAACAATGCAACAGTTGAGGGACTGTTTACTAACGATCCTTATATCCTGAAAACTCAACCAAAATCAATTTTTTGCTGGCCGCTTACTCATAAAGCAAAGTTTACTGGCATCCTTTATTTAGAAAATAACTTGAGTGTAGGTGCTTTTACACCAGCGCGGTTGTCTGTTTTAAAACTTTTAGCGGCACAAGCATCTATTTCTCTAGAAAATGCAACTCTTTACGAGGAGTTGCAAGCTTATTCTCAACAACTGGAAGCCAAAAATCACGAATTAGATAGCAAGAATGAGGCTTTGCAAAAATCAGAAGCGCAGTTAAAAGAAAAGAACGAAGCTCTGGAAAAATATTTGCACAAGTTACAACAAACGCAAGCTCAATTAGTGCAAACTGAAAAGATATCTAGTTTAGGACAATTGGTGGCGGGTGTAGCTCATGAGGTGAATAATCCGGTGAGTTTTATTAATGGAAATTTGCATCATGCTTCTGATTACGTACAAGATTTGTTGAATCTTTTGAATCTTTACCAACACCACTTTCCTAATGCTCCAGCCGAGATTCAAGAAGAAATAGAATCAATGGAACTGGAATACATTAAGGAAGACTTGCCCAAAATGCTTTCTTCAATGAAAGTTGGTACTGATAGGATTCGGGAAATTATGCAGTCGTTACGCAATTTCTCGCGGGTTGATGATGGCGGTGCTAAGTCAGTTAATATTCATGAAGGGTTGGAAAGTACGTTGATGATTTTGCAGCATCGTTTGAAAGCTAAGGGAGAGTTAAAGGCAATTCGGGTGGTGAAGGAGTACGGTAATTTGCCGAAAGTTCAGTGTTATGCGGGACAGTTGAATCAGGTGTTTATGAATATTTTGGCGAATGCTATTGATGCAATGGAGGAAGAAAGAATTACTGAAGAGAAAGAAATTAGGATCGGTACGGAACTAATTAATGAGTCATTGGGAATGGGTAATGGGGAAAAATCTAACTATTCATCAATTACCGATTACGAGTTATCAATTTCCGGTTCCCCATTCGCTGTAATTAGGATTAAGGATAATGGGCCTGGGATGACTGAAGAAGTCCGTTCTAAGTTATTCAATCCTTTCTTTACTACTAAACCAATTGGTAAGGGTACTGGTTTGGGTTTATCGATTAGTTATCAAATTGTGGTGGAGAAACACGGGGGTAAGATAGAGTGTGTTTCTACACCAGGAGAGGGAACAGAGTTTGTAATAATGATTCCGATCGAGCAGAAATTTCAGAAAGTGGCGATCGCTGAGCTTGCCTAATTGAGGAGAATCTCCGTTGTCAATTTATAAGGCGGCTAGTGCTTTCTGATGCAGTACCGGATGCCTATCCTTGACAATCAGATGCAGGTTGTCTGAAGGGGCGAGGGTAGGCCCACGGCGTACAGGCTTGATGGAGTAACCAGATGCTAAATCCAAGTCTAAGTTACGCAAGATCGTAGCCAGTACTAACTTCATTTGAAACTGAGCAAATGCCATCCCAATACAACTACGATTACCACCGCCAAAAGGAAAATATTCGTATGGTGAAAATTGCCTTTCTAAGAAGCGCTCAGGCTTAAAACGCTTCGGTTCTGGGTACAGGTCTTCTCTTTGATGAGTTAGATAAATGCAGGGAACTAGCACAGTACTCGGATTGAATTGAAAATCGGCAATCTGTAAAGGGGTATTTAAAATTCGACTTGGAGTAGCTAAACCTACTGGATAGATCCGTAATGTTTCAGAGACTACCGCAGTAAGATAGGGAAGTCGAGCGATCGCACTTAGGTCAGCATCAGCATCTATAGTGCCAATTTCATCAAGAAGTTTGTTCTTAACTTCTGGCAGATAGTGAATCCAGTACAATGCCCACGCTAGTGCGGTTGCTGTAGTTTCATGACCCGTGAACAATAGCGTGAGAAGTTGATCTCGTAATTCGGCATCGGTCAAAGGTTTACCTGTTTCATCTACAGTCATTAGTAATAAGGTAAGAATGTCGGTACGTTCCTCTTCGATTGGCTGCTGCCGTCGCTCTTCTATTTCGTCAATCAGCAATTGGATTATTTGCTTACGCAAGCGCACAAATTGCCCCCACGGACTCCAAGCGCCCAAGTCCTGTCGCAGGGCAGGAAAAAAAAGCTGTGCAGCATTTAAAGGAGAACTTATTGAGTCTACGAAAGTACTAAGTAGTTCTCGAAGGAGATCGTATCGCTGTCCCTGATTTATGCCAAAAATAGCTTGCAAAATTACGCGCAGGGTAATTTCTTGCATTGATGAACGAACTGGAAAAGCTTTACCAATTGTCCACCCACTCAACACTTGTTGGGCGATTTTGCTGATGAGTTGGCTGTAAGCCCGCATTCGTTCGCCATGAAAAGGGGGCAGGAGAAGTCGTCGCAAGCGTTGATGGCTTTGCCCATCAAGCACTCCTAGAGATTGTTCTCCTAAAAGCGGTTCTAAAAGGGGCTTGCTACCACGACCAACATCAAACAAATTTCGATCGGCTGTAAAAATTTCTTCGATCGCTTGCGGATGGCTTAAGTACACCACTGGAGAATCCGTATTCTTTCCTATAGTGAAAGCATCACCGTAGCGCTTTTGCCGTGCTTCTAAGTATTCTATGGGACGGAGAACAAACTGAAGTGTCTCTAACCAAACTGGAGTCTGGGGGCCATCAGGGAGTTTCAAGAGGTTTTTTTCCTTTTTGTGTACAAGTAGATGCTGATAGGGTATTATGCCTTGAGTGTGATTTGTGCGATCGGCTTTGCACATTTTGGGCAACAGCAAAATAGTTCACGAGCTTCTTATTTAACTGAAATCCTTATTCATTAAGGCTTCTGACGATTAAGCTAAAAAGCTGCGATCGCAATAATACTCGGTTAAGCATAAAATTAGGATTTACGCAACTGTACTAAATATGGTTTAATGGTTCGTTACGAAGAGAGCTAACGCACCCTACATATAGAAACTTTGCGTAAGTCCTAAAAATATGGGTTTTCGTAGCTTTGTTGGGTTTCCTAACGTCAACCCAACCTACAACTTATGACGATCGAGCTAAAAAGCTGCGATCGGCTTTTCCCGTGCTTGGTAAAACAGAGATATTAGAAAAAGTTATTTTATCTTTTTATTAAGTTAATGTATTCAAATAACAATTTAGTACAGTAAATCTACTAAATGGCAGATTTACTGATATGATTGACCATGTTCAGTGATACAGATCACCGACAAACAAAGATTAACAGAATAATCCTATCGCGTCAGTTAGTTGATGGGGAAAATTCTGGTTTACAGGGTGTAAGGAAAAAAAATTGTCAGTACAAGCAAAAGTGTTATCAACTGTTAGGGCTTTAATTGCAAAAATCTACCGAAGCCTCCGACATGAAGCGTGTCTGAGTTGGCAATTCATCAGCGGCGATCTTTCAGCATCGATGATACCTGGGTTGCTATTTATGATGGCGGCGTGGAAAACTCATCCGACTAATGGGCTTGACTTATTGCTTGTACTGGGACGCGGCATTGTTTACTTTTGGTTGTATATCATGCCGTTTTGCATATCAAACCAAATAGTTGGTATTGATGAAGATCGCATTAATAAACCCCATCGTCCACTGGTGAAAGGTGATGTTTCACCTCTAGGTGCAAAGGTGCGGTTAGTTGTAACGATGGTGCTGTTTGGATTGGTGGGATGGTGGTTTGGTGTTTTAGAGTGGGCGCTGCTTTGGCAAGGTTGTATTATTCTGCACAACTTAGGTAGCGGTTCTAAACATTGGATTACTAAAAATTTGTTCATAGGAGTAGGTACTCTTGCTCTACTTGCGGCGGCTTGGCAATTGGTGACCCCGATTACGTCGATCGCTTGGCATTGGATCTTAGTGGTAGCTGGTGTTTGGCTGTTTTTAGCTGCTATTCAAGACCTGCGGGATATTGATGGCGATCGCGCAATTGGCAGAAATACTTTCCCGATCGCTTTTGGAGAAACCACCAGTCGAGTGGTGTTAAGTTGTGGTTTTGCACTGTTGCCGTTGGTGACTCATTTCGGATTGATGATGCCAGCAGGTTTAACCGGAAATGTTATATTGTGCGATATTTTATTGGCAGTTTTGAGTTTAGCGATCGCGGGACGAGTGATTTCTTGCCGCTTCCCAAAAGCAGATCATCATACTTATATGTTATTTACCTATTGGTTTTGTTCGGTACTCGGTTGTGCGATCGCAGTTATTTAAACTCAGGTATGTTTTGCTTTTATTTTCTAGCTAGAGACATTGCCCTATAGAGATAGTTATAGTTAAAGATGTCATATTGCTAACAAAGCCATTCCCCTGACAGCCGTAAAACGGCTTTTTTTGCCAGGGAATTTTTCCAGTTAGCTTACAAGCACAGGAATGGCATTATATTGAAGGCTAAGATTAAACAACTTACGACCGAGCAAGTATTTTTAATTCGAGAGTATCGGGATAAATGGAGAGAGATCGCCATTTCTACGGATCGGATCGATCGGCAGAAAGCAGCTTTAGCGATCGAAGCTGTTTATTCTGCGATCGGTCTTCCGGAACCGACAATCCAATTTTTTGATAGTCCCTATGCTGCTTTGCAAAAGCCTCCCTCCCTACTGGGGAGTTTTCTGGGAGGTTTACTGAGGGGAAAAATCGAGAAGCAACTGGAAATTCCGCCTGGTAGCCAATTGGGAAGCCTGGTAGAGAAAAACTTGGAAATAGAAGCGATCGAGCAACTAAAAAGATATCTCTGGACTTCGATCGCAAATCAACTGGGGTTTCAACTGGGTAATTCTTTATGGAAGCAACTGAGGAAGGAACTTACCAGCCAAAATGATAACTGCATACAACCCGAACTATGGGCCGTTTATGCTAGCGCTTTTGATTATTGTATTTCGGTTTTAAACTGCGAATACTCGCCCCAAAAGTGGCAAGCACTTCAGTCTGTAGTGAAAGAGTGCGGTTGGATTTTCCCGTGGAAGAAAACTTGCTTTGTTTGCGATCGACCATCAAAACTCAGTTTTGATAACGAACGACGACTTCACGGAGAAGGGACGCCAGCAATTCAGTTCACCGATGGATTTAGCGTGTACGCCTATCATGGTGTCGTCATACCTGAAAAATATGGTTCGATACCATCCCAGGAATGGCAAGCACGATGGATTCTAGAAGAAAGCGATCGCGAACTGAAGCAAGTGTTAGCTTCCGGAATTGGGATGCGGCGAATTCGTCAGGAGTTAGGAAACATTGAATTGGATTTGTAACTATTTAAGGAGGTACGGAGAAACTAATAGCCTATTAAGTTGGCTTGAAAGGTGATAGAAACCCGGTTTTTTTGAAAAACCGGGTTTATTATGACATTTTCTAATGCTTACTAATTGCTAGCAGTTGTGGCAAAATTTCTTCTGCACGTCCTAAGTATTCTTCTTGGAAAGATGGATTGGGCGGATCGATCGGCTCTAGATTTACCATAATCGTTCTTGCGCCGACGTAAGCTGCCGACCTGACAAAGTTAGCAGCAGGAAACACTACGCCCGATGTACCGACAGCAATAAATAAATCGCATTCACGAAGCGATCGCTTTGATTGCCAATCTGCTAGTGCTGAAAGATACTCGCCAAACAGTACGATATCTGGGCGCAACATATGACCGCACGAAGGACAAGAAGGAATGGAGTCTGTATGCAGATTTTCTTCTGAGTACGGTTCTAAAGTACACTTTGGATTCGTACACTTTGTCCTGTGTACGTTTCCGTGCAATTCGATTACATTTCGACTCCCCGCACGCTGATGCAGTCCGTCTACATTCTGAGTAATTAAAGTGAAGGACTGGTTGGGGCGAAGATGATGTTCCAAATTGGCAAGTGCGAGATGCGCTGCATTTGGGGTAGCTTGTCTGGCGACTATGCGGAAGTTGCTAAAGTAACGCCACAAACCAGCCGGGTCTTCTTCGATCGCCTCAACGGATGTATATTTTTTTGTAGAATATTCTTCACCTATGCTGCCAGATCCCCGAAAGGTAGGGAGTCCTGACGCTACCGAAATCCCCGCCCCGGTTAGCACTACAATATTTGCATAGTTGGAGAAATCGATCGGAATAAGCTCGCTCATCGTTAGTACCTGGTTGGCATTTAGGTAATTAGTGTAAATTTGCAATTTTGGTGCTCTCATAGATTAGGCTGCGTTACTTCAGGTAACACAGCCTATAATGTTTCGATTACAAACAGTTTCTAACTACAGCTTTACGCAAACTGACTTAACTTCGGTGTAATTTTCCAGTGCTTCGCGTCCCATTTCCCGTCCCCATCCTGACTGTTTGTAACCGCCAAAGGGTAAGGCTGCATCGAAAATGTTGTAGCAGTTAATCCAAACTGTACCTGCGCGAAGTTTGCTGGCTAAACTGTGTGCTTTGCTGATATCTTTCGTCCAAATACCAGCAGCTAATCCGTAGATACTATCATTTGCGATCGGTAAAAGTTCATCAATTTCTTTAAAAGGGATTGCCGTCACGACAGGGCCAAAAATTTCTTCTTGAACCACTTTCATTTTTTGGTTGGTATTTACCAAGACGGTTGGTTCTACAAAGTAGCCTTTATCTCCCACTTTTTGTCCCCCTGTAACGGCTTTTGCGCCTTCTGAAAAACCGGATTGCAGATAACCGCAAACGCGATCGAGTTGTTCGTCGGAAACTAACGGGCCCATGTCAGTGGTAGGATCGAGTCCGGGACCGAGTTTGATTTTCTTGGCTTTTTCGGCAACTCCTTCAATTACTTTGTCGAAAACCGATTCTTCAACGTAAAGCCTCGAACCCGCACAACAGCATTGTCCGTGATTGAAGAAAATCGCATTAGCCGCGCCGGGAATTGCTGTTTCTAAATCGATATCTTTGAAGACGATATTGGGAGATTTACCACCTAATTCTAAGGTAACTTTTTTGAGATTTCCGGCAGCAGCTTGCACGATTAATTTACCTACTTCTGTTGAACCAGTGAAAGCAACTTTGTCTACATCGGGATGTGCGGCTAATGCAGCGCCAGCAGTTTCACCGTAACCGGGAATAATGTTAACTACTCCGTCGGGAAATCCGGCTTCGCAAATTAATTCGCCTAAACGAAGTGCGGATAGGGGAGTTTGTTCGGCGGGTTTTAAAACGATCGTACATCCGGCGGCAAGTGCTGGGCCTAATTTCCAGGCTGCCATCAATAAGGGGAAATTCCAAGGAATAATTTGTCCGACTACTCCGACTGGTTCCCGTTGAGTATAGGCTAAATATTTACTGCCGGGATCGTAAGGTACGGAAATGGGAATCGTGCTGCCTTCAATTTTAGTTGCCCAACCTGCCATATACCGCAATAAATCAACGGCGAGGGGTACATCGGCAACTCGCGCCACGTTAATTGGTTTACCGTTATCGAGAGATTCCAGTTCGGCGAATTCTTCTAGATTTGCTTCTAGTAAGTCGGCTAGTTTCCAAATTAATTTTGAGCGATCGGACACCGTGATTTTCGACCAAGGGCCATTCTCGAAAGCTTGACGTGCAGCTTTGACTGCGCGATCGATATCTTCGGCTGTTCCTTCGGCAACTTGCGCGATAACTTCCCCCGTAGCTGGATTGACGACTGGAAATGTTTTACCGTTGGCAGCATCAACCCATTTACCGTTAATAAGTAACTTTTTAGGTTGCTTCAAAAAGTTGGTAACTTGGTTATTAAGTTGAATTTCAGAAACAGGTTGCAATGTGGTTGTCATATTTCGATTCTTTTAATTTTATGTTATGCGTACTTAATTTTATAACCAGCAATTCAAAGGAAAATAATTACTTAATGAATCGATAATTATTTTATTATTTTTATAAGTATCGTCACGATTTAGAACAAATATATAAACTCAATAAAGCGCTAAACCCAGCTAAGCATATATTGTATTGGATAATCATTCAATTTGCCAGTAATAGTTAAAACAATGGCCGAGAGATAATTTGTTTAAAATATCAATTAATTCTTCTATCTAAAGAGGTAAATTTTAGTTTAATTAACCTTTTGTAATAGTAGGATTTTTTACAAATACTCGAACATCGTTCTTTAGAACTGTATTGAGTTTGAGACTATAGACAGACAGCAGGTGAGAAACGGATAGCTAGGATGAAAGGGTCAATAGGTTAAGGAATGTAAAGTTATGGAATCTCGCCCTTCTACTGATTTACCACCTGTTGCTAAAGAATACAACGGCGTCGATCGCAATGCTTTTCTGTTTGGCTTGACTCCCCAAGCTGAACTGTGGAACGGACGCTTAGCAATGATCGGATTTTTAGCTTATTTGCTGTGGGATTTAGCTGGCTACAGCGTGTTGCGTGATGTGCTGCACCTGCTTCCTCAGTACATCGTTCGTTAATATTTAGTATCTTTGCACTCAAGCTGATGGTTGCAAGAAATTACCCAGACTAGCAGCTTGAGTGCAAAGTTGCCAAACATCTGATTTTGTTTGAGATTTAGATTTGTCAACGATCGAAGTTTAAAACTATCTCTACGTTTTCAATTACTTCGACTTCATAGGTTTGTAGCGAGGACTTTAGTCCTCAAGCTGGAAATTTAAAAGGACTAAAGTCCTTACTACTAATGATTTTTAAAAGGCGATTTGAGTAGCATCGCCTAAATCATTATGTTTGAAAAATTTACTATTCAATTTTATGCAAAGTAAAACTGCGATCGAATCTGAACTAATAAACTTTGAACGGCTAGAAGCAATGCCACTAATCAGAAGTGAGGCAATGAATTGGGGAATTATCATTGCTGGACTGATTATAGGAGTATGGATAATTAGCGAAGTTATATTGTTATCTGTTGATATTGAAAAAACACAAGTTTTGTGGTTAGTACCTGCTATAGTTTGGCAAACATTCCTTTATACTGGATTGTTTATCACTGCACACGATGCCATGCACGGGGTCGTTTTTCCACAAAACATACAAATTAATAATTTAATCGGTAGGATCGCAGTTACTTTGTATAACTTGTTTTCCTACGATCGGTTATTGAAAAAACATTGGATGCACCATAAACACCCGGCAACAGAACTCGATCCAGACTTTCACGATGGTAAACACAAGAGTTTCTTTGCTTGGTATTTTCATTTTATGAAAGGGTACGCGAACTGGCAGCAAATTATTGCCATGACCGTAGTTTTTTATCCGCTTATCTTGTTATTGCATATACCGATAATTAATCTAGCGCTATTTTGGTGGATACCATCGATTTTAAGTTCGTTGCAATTATTTTATTTTGGTACTTTTCTCACTCACCGAGAACCAGCCGGGGGTTATAAAAATCATCATCGTGCTGAAAGTACTCATTTTTCAACTTTTTGGTCATTCATCACTTGCTATCATTTTGGCTACCACCAGGAACATCACGAATATCCTCATGTTCCTTGGTGGAAGCTACCAGAAATGGTGGATGGAGGCAGGGAGCAGGGAGCAGGGGGAAAGGGAAAACCTAACTCTTGACTTCATCCTTTATCCTTCACACTTCATCCTTTACGCATAGATAAGCTGATGCGTTTCAATTTTTCGTTAACTTCCATTACTCGCACTTTTACTACTTGTCCGACTTTCACGATTTCTTTTGGATCTTTAACAAATCTATCAGCGAGTTGGGAAATATGTACTAAACCGTCTTGATGGACGCCAACATCAACAAATGCACCGAAGTTAGCAACGTTGGTAACGATTCCTTCTAATTCCATGCCAACTTTTAAATCGGATATTTCTTTGATTCCTTCTTTAAAGGTGGCATATTTAAATTCAGCACGGGGGTCTCTTCCCGGTTTTTCTAGTTCGTTGATAATATCGCGGAGTGTGGGTAAACCAACTGTATCGGTGACGTATTTTTTCAGGTTAATTGATTTGAGTTTTTCGGGTATTTGGGTGACTTGATTTAAGGGTACGTTTAGATCGGATGCGATCGCTTTTACCACATCGTAACTTTCCGGGTGTACGGCGGTGTTATCTAAGGGGTTTTCGCCATTGCGAATTCGCAAGAAACCAGCGGCTTGTTCAAAGGCTTTTGGCCCTAATTTTGCTACTTTGAGGAGTTGACGACGATTTTTAAAAGCGCCGTTTTCGTTGCGGTAAGTAATGATATTTTTAGCAATGGTTGGCGTCATTCCAGATACGAAAGTCAGGAGTTCTTTCGATGCGGTATTTAAGTCTACGCCAACGTAGTTCACGCAGCTTTCTACGGTTTCATCTAATTTTTTCTTGAGCAATTTTTGATCTACATCGTGTTGATATTGTCCGACTCCGATCGATTTAGGATCGATCTTCACCAATTCGGCGAGGGGGTCTTGCAAGCGGCGACCGATACTGATGGCTCCGCGCACGGTAACATCGAGATCGGGGAATTCTGCGATCGCAACGTCGGAGGCGGAATAAATCGATGCGCCGGACTCGTTGACAATGACTTTAATCGGTTTGCGTTCAAGCGTTTTCAGCACTTCCGTCACAAACTCATCTGTTTCGCGGGAAGCTGTTCCGTTACCGATCGCAATTAGCTGGATATCGTACTTTTCAATCAGCTTTTTGAGGGTATTCGCAGCTTGGGTACGTTGTGCTGCTGCTTGATGGGGAAAAATCGCCTGGTATTCCAAAAATTTCGCTGTTTCCGAAAGCACCGCCACTTTACAACCTGTACGGAAACCAGGATCGATCGCTAACGTAGGTTTCATTCCCGCAGGTGCAGATAGCAACAATTCTCGCAGATTGCTTTCAAAAGTTTTGATCGATTCGAGATCGGCGTAATCTTTTCTATCAGTACGAACTTCCGTAATTAGAGAAGTTTTCATCAAACGGTTGAAAGCATCTTTGTGCATTTCCCGATAAAAATCTCGCACTGCGGGAACCTTTGTTTTAATCTCCTGAGATTCCAGATAAGACTGTACGTAAGATTCATCGAAAGCTACATCTAAATCTAGAACTTTTTCACTTTCACCCCTAAATAATGCCAGCATATTATGGGGTGCAATATTTTTCACCGGAATCTGATAATTCCGGTACATTTCAAATTTAGTCGTTCCTTCGGGAAACTCATCTTTAATTTTCGAGACGAATACTCCCTCTTCCATCAAGTATTCTCGCAAATAAGCACGCAATTGGGCTTTTTCCGAGACTTCTTCTGCTAAAATATCGTTAGCACCTTTCAGCGCATCCTCAGCAGTTTTGACGCCTTTTTCTTCTGAAATATATTTGGCTGCTTCCGTTTCTAATGAGGTGGGTTTAGCGTTGCGATCGTTCAACGATTTAATAAATTGCGCTAAAGGTTCTAATCCTTTTTCTCTGGCAATAGTAGCGCGGGTGCGTCGCTTTGGTTTGTAGGGAAGATATAAATCTTCCAATTCATTTTTTTGTAAACAAGATTCGATTTTTTCTTTCAGTTCGTCGGTAAGTTTACCTTGGGAAGAAATCGCATCTAAAATTGTTTTTTTCCGTTCTTCCAATTCTGTCAGATAAGTATGTCTATCTGAGATATCTCGAAGTTGGATTTCATCAAGTGCGCCAGTCCGTTCTTTGCGGTAGCGTGCGATAAACGGAATAGTTGCACCCTCCGCGAAAAGTTCCAGTGCGTTGTTGACTTGGGAGGGACTGATGGAAAGTTCTTCTGCGATGAGTTGAGGAATGTTGAGCATAGAGTGTGTTCGGTCTGCTGTTTCTAGATAAAATTTAGAAATTGGTGCGAACTTAGGAAGAAACTTATGAGTAACATTTTTTTACTATCGCCTGAGTTAGGAGAAGAAGATCGCTTCACTGCTTGTTTGCACTATCTTATTGATAACATACCTGAACTAGGTCAAGCAATTGTTGATTTTATTTTAAAAGAATCTGGAAAGTCATTGTCTTGTTTTATCAAAGCTGTAGAACATCCTTTTTGTTCACTAGCGGATCGACCGGATTTTATTCTGGAGTGTGAAGATTTTGACATTATCTGCGAGCATAAAATTGCGAGTGATTTGGGATATAAGCAATTAGAAAGATATCTAGCCTTAGAAAGTGAAAAACCATTTTACGTTGTATTAATTACCAATCGTTTTTGTGTTGTATCTTCTGAAGTAATTGCCAAAGAACACTATCTGCGTCCGCGTTTCGGTCAACTAGCTCATTATTGCTGGCAAGACCTATATCCCATTATATCTCAACGTTCGGAACGACTAGCAAGAGAATTCGTCGAGTATATGCGTAGCTTGGGAATGCAGCCATTACAAGTTAAAGGATGGGGTGATTTATTTGTTAATCGAGAAACTCAATTGGCATTTATAGAGCAGTGGATTGAAGTGCGAAATTACTTTAAAGAACTTGGCGCTAATTGCCAACGCGATGGTAGCGGAGTGGGAATTCAAATTAGGAATACTTTGCCTTGGTTAACGCTTCTTTATATTAATATAACAAAAGCTATTAAGCCAGTAGATATGAGACTTGAATCGCCTTATTTGTATGCTAACTTATATGTTCCAGAAGATGGTTTGCACCGAAAAGCATTTGAAAATATTGATACTATTATTAATCATTATGGTTGTACGATCGCAATTCGCTCATGTCAACGAAAAGCAGATTGGAATAAAAAATTGATGCTGGTTGTTGAATATTACACTTCTTTAGCAGGGGGTTTATCAACAGATACTCAAATCATGCGAAAAAACCTTTTAGAATTTGCCATTACTGTTTTTAATCATGCACGGGAACTAGGATCGCAAGTGGAGGTGATTAAATAGCGATCGCATCCTTATATGCTAACTCTAAACTCCCGGAAACACTTTTGACAAATCGATCGCTAACTCCGGAAACCCAGGTAATGCAACTATCTGATTCGGTAATACAATCCGCATTGCAGCATAACCAAACTTACCTTGTAAATCTTGATAAGGTTCGCTGTAAGCTTCTAAATGATTATCTACTAAATTGAATATCCAATAATCTGATATACCAGCTTCAGCATAAAGCGAGGTTTTAACTTCTTTGTCTTTTTTTAGAGTAGAATCTGTTATTTCGATTACAAACAAAACATCTGATGAATTAGGCAAAGCATCTTTGTAATTATCTTCTCGAATCCGCAAAATAGCAAAGTCTGGTTCTGGTTCGCTATTTGAGGGTAGAACAATTGGGTCTTGGCATTGTAATTCTGCTTTATCAACTAACAGTATTGGTAGTTGATTGAGTAAATTTCTGCAACAATTTATATGTGCTATACCTTTAGCCGCCATTTGAATAATTTCTCCCCGAATTAATTCAACTCGATCGTCTTCCGTGAGAAATCCCAGTTCTGCTAAACGGTGATATTCCTCAATGGTAAAGCGTTTGGGAGTCAAAATAGTCATGGCGGTTTTCCCATTTAGTTAGCGTGTTTAAATTATATCGTTGGTGAGTGCTTTTCTTTCTACGTCTCAATTTTCGGAAACACTTTTGACAAATCTAGTGATAGATCGGGAAAACAAGGTAATGCAAACATCTGGTTTGGCAAGAAAATTTGTTTAATTCTGTAGCCAAAATTTCCTGACAAATCTTGATAAGGTTGACTATAAGCTTCTAAGTAATTGTTCACTAAATTGAAAATACAATAATCAGATATACCAGTTTCAGCATAGAGAAATGTTTTCACATCTTGGTCGTACTTTAGGGTAGAATCTGAAACTTCAATTAATAGCAAAACATCTGACGGTCTAGGGTGAGAAGATAGATAATTATCATCGCGATTTCTGACAATAGCAAAATCTGGTTCTGGTTCGCTGTTTGATGGTAGTACAATTGGGTCTTGGCATTGCAGAGTTGCTCGAC
>CAZJJR010000071.1:18482-23863 GCA_964546365.1 uncultured bacterium
CCCTTAGTAAATTTTTAGAACAACTGGTATGAGGTGTGCCTTTTGCTGCCATTTGAATAATTTCTCCTCGAATTAATTCTACTCGATCGTCTTCCGTGAGAAATCCCAGTTCTGCCAAGCGGTGATATTCCTCAATCGTAAAGCGTTTGGGAGTCAAAATAGTCATGGCGGTTTTTCCATTCAGCTAGCTTGTTTAAATTATATCGCTAGCAATTAGACAAGAAACCCGGTTTCTTTGAGAAACCGGGTTTCTGCACATATTTACATTCTTTAAGAATATTTGCCTAATTAACGAAATCAGCGCTAATCTATTTGACCAAGAGTGCAAATTCAGTTTGGGATAAGACTATGAATAGTTGCAGTTCTTTACACCCTGAAGTACCGGAAGCTGAGTTAGAAGTATTGAGTGCTGAATGCGACAACAAAGCTCAAAAATTATCCCGATTTGACGAACCTGAATTCCTCGAAAACTGCTGTCAACAAAGTCCGATCGGTAAAAAATTACCCAATGCTTTCTACGTACATATTTCTGCTATTGAAAAACTCGATCCTTCTTTGCGCGATTACTATGCAAAATTTGGCCAAATTATCGCGGCGGGAATAGAGGGAGCAAATATTATTAAATTCCATACCGACCAACTAAAAATATCGTTTTTATTTTATCCCGATTTTGATACAGATCCCCATCCCGCTTTACGCGCCAGCGTTCAAATTGACTTGCAAAATTTAGAAGTTCCACCTGCGATCGGTTTTCGAGATTATGCTAATTCGGAAAATCCGCCAATCCTTCATCGAAAAGAAGCTTTTGTCACTTCCGATTATCCAAATTATGAAAAATTTGCTCAACTGACGCGCCAAGAAGAAATGTTAGGACTTCTGAATCACACTAGCGGTATCGGTACTCGCCAAGGTTGGTTAGCACAGTTAAATAATTATGGTGTAGAAATAGAAGATCATCAAGTTATTTATCGGGAAAAATTAGATAAAAACCAATTCCCCATTCCTAAAATCCAACGCCACAAAGCAGCAATTGTTCGCAGTGATATATCTCGTCCGGTGCGTCTAGCGTTGGAAGCTAATTTATTTAATGAAAATACTACTTTTTTTGATTATGGTTGCGGTTATGGTGGTGATGTTACCCGGATGAAGGAACGAGGTTATATCAGCAACGGATGGGACCCTTATTACTTTCCCGATCATCCTCACATTGCTGCTGATATCGTTAATATTGGTTATGTAATTAATGTCATTGAAAATATAGAAGAAAGGCAAGAAGCTCTCAAAAAAGCTTGGCAACTTTCCCAACAAATTTTACTGGTTTCTGCACAAGTTTTAATTGATGATGAAAAACAAGGCCAAATTGCTTATGGGGATGGGATAATTACCCGCCATAATACTTTTCAAAAGTATTACGAACAGGAAGAATTAAAAAGTTATATCGACCAAGTGCTTGGGGTTGATTCTATCCCGGTGGCTTTAGGTATTTACGTTGTATTTCGGGATGAAACTCAAGCGCAAAATTTCCGTGCTTCCCGCTATCGTTCTCGCCTTTCCACTCCGAAAGTCCGCACTAAAGTTAAGTATTTTGAAGATTACAAAGATTTGCTAGCACCGTTAATGGCTTTCGTGACCGAACGGGGACGCCTTCCGGTAGCGGGAGAATTAGCTTCGGAAGCAGAAATTAAGTTTGAATTTGGCAGAATTAGTCGCGCTTTTCAGGTAATTTTAGAAGCTACCGATCGCAAAGAATGGGATGAAATTACCGATCGCCGTCGCTCCGATCTACTACTTTACCTCGCTTTGGGTAAATTTAGCGGTCGTCCCAAACCTCGCTACCTAGCACCCGCAGCCAAAAACGATATCAAAGCCTTTTTTGGCAGTTACGATCGAGCTTGTGAAATGAGCGATCGCGTTCTGTTCAGTTTAGGCGATCTGAGTATCGTTGCTAAATGCTGCCAAGAAAGTCCGATCGGTCAAAAACGCGCTAATTCTCTCTATATTCACGTTTCTGCACTATCGGAATTAGATTATCGATTGAGGATTTACGAAGGTTGCGCTAGCAGAACGATCGGTCGGATGGATGGTGCTACTTTAATCAAATTTCACACCAATAAACCAAAAATCTCTTATTTATTTTATCCCTACTTTGATGAAGATCCTCATCCCACTTTATACACCAGTATGCACATCGATTTAAGAGATTTGCACGTCACTTATCGGGATTATGAAGATAACGACGACCCCCCAGTTTGGCATCGCAAAGAAACAGTGATTACGCCGAATTACCCGAATTATGAAAAATTTGCCAAACTCAGCCAACAAGAAGAAAATTGGGGATTGTTTGACGATATGAACGCCATCAGAAGCCTCAAAGCGTGGGAACGTTGTTTAGCGCAACATTGTGCCCAAATCAGGAATTATCGGTTATGTTGGCGCAAAGATGCCGATCCTTATCGGGTAAAAATATTGCAAGCGGCTAAGCGATCGCGTCAAAGAAAGGAAGAACAGACTGGCTGAATTAAATATGGTGGATATAATAGCATTTTTCTGACTTGGGCTAACAATGTCTAACATTTCAGTTCCCTTGATAGACAGATATGTTTATCTGCTACCAGAAGCAGCTTTCAAAATAAACAGGGATTTTTTTATTTATTTTTTGCTTATGGAAAAATCAAAAACTATTTTTTAAATATTCGCTTGCTCTAAGTTTTTTATGCTAAAATTAACTACAGGCTTATAGGCATTAAAAACTGTTAAGCAATTGTATGACACTCTCATCCCAAATAATAACTCAAACCTTATATAGCCAAGATTATTACCTTTGGATTAAAACGACTATAAACCAACTGCGCGTCGGTCATTTTTCATCTGTAGATATAGATAACTTGATCGAAGAGCTAGAAAGTATGGGCAGGAGTGAAAAGCGAGCAATTAAAAGTTTATTGATTAGACTTCTAGAACATTTATTAAAACTGCTATATTGGGATGCAGAACGAGAACATAATGAAGGCCATTGGAAGGGTGAGATTAGGACATTTCGGAGAGAAATTAAGGAAAGGCTGAAAGATAGTCCTAGCCTAAAACCTTACATTCTAGAAATTTTTGACGAATCCTACGAAGAAGCAAGAGCCGAAGCTAGCGATCGCTCAAAACTTGCGATCGACATTTTTCCGATTACGCCAATAGGTTCTTTAGAACAAATCTTAGACGAAAACTGGTTTCCCAATTATAGTTAATTTTCAGCACGTTAATTAATTTTCTATAAAATAGTTAATAAAAATCACCCAAATCTTACTTTTGTTTTAATTGTTTAGCTAACTCTACCCAATGGGTAATTCCTTTTTGGGTAGGTTGCCCCGAAGGAGTGAAAGTCCAAATTTCTCTTTTCTGCTGCGGGCCGTAACTGATGTGGATCGGTCTGTCTGCACCGTAATAATATAAAGAATCAAAGGGTAACTTCTGGGATAGTATCCAATCGATTATGCGATCGCTTTTCTCACCTAAAATCAAAAAATCGCAAGCCGCCCCCAATCTTTGGCAATAATACTTACCATTTTTATTTATCTCATGAGCCATATGCTGGTCGATATCAGGCGAAACTCGACCATTTTTTAATCCCGTTTCTGGGTCTTTCTTATCTAAATATTTTTTCAAATTCTTTGAACAAAACCCATAAGTTAAACGAAAATTTTCCATCTTAAAATAATCAATAATTGGCTCTAAAATAAATTTGTTTAAATTTTGAATAGCCGTCATACTTTCTGGTAAATTTTCTGGAAAGGGATTGATTTGTGAGGCATACTTCTGATAAGTATTGGTACAAGTACAAAACTCTTCCAGAGTCAAGTATTTTCCCAGCATTACATCCTTCATAGTGACTAGCAAACCCTTATCAGTAATCATAGTTGGCGCTGGTATTTTTGGTGTTACTGCTGCCCTAGAATTGCGTCGTCGAGGCTATAACGTAGCCCTCTTCGACTCCGGGCCATTGCCTCGTCCAGAAGCCAGTTCTACCGACATCAGCAAAATAATCCGCATAGATTACGGCACAGATGAATTTTACACGGAATTGATGGAAGTAGCCTTACCTCGCTGGCGGATTTGCAACCAACAGTAGCAGCCGCCGTTATACCATCAAATAGGCTTTTTGCTAGTTACTCGTGAGAAAATGCAACCTGGTAGTTTTGAATATAAAAGCTTCATCCGGCTAAAAAAAACGCGGTCATGGTTTCAAATTTGCCCCTGTTTTAGGAGAAATTATTGCTGATGTATTAGAAGAAAAACCCAAACCTTTTGCTGGGCGCTTTGCTTGGCGTTCCAGAGGCAAAAAAACAAGTGAAGCGGCACGTTGCCCGGAATAATTTTTAAGGGAAATCATGCAAAAATTTACTACCCAATTACGGGTGCGACATTATGAAATGGATGCCCTCGGTCATGTTAATAATGCCGTTTATCAGCATTATTTAGAACAGGCGGGTTTAGAACATTCGGAACATTTAGGATTTTCAGTCGAACGCTATCGAGAGTTAGGTGGCTTGTTCGTGATGCGCCGTTTGGAAATAGATTATTTACGTCCGGCAGTGGCAGGCGATATCCTGGAAATTACTACTTGGTTGAAAACAATTAAAGGGCCGCGAGCGATTCGATATTATGAAATTAGAGTATTGGGAAAAGAAGAATTAGTAGTGAAAGCTGAAGCTACATGGGTGTGGGTAAACTTGGAAAGTATGCGCCCAAAAGCAATTCCTCAAGTTATGATGGATGGATTTCTCGGTGGTAGTTCATCTTTATGAAGAAAAAATAAAATGGATACTAAATCTACCCTTGCAAAAACCTTATTTAATTCTTTGGGTAGAAGACAAGCCAAATCCGAGTCGTGTAAAAATCAAAGTATGAATACTGACGAACGCATTGTTACTCTCGATCGCATCCGTAAATTCAGCTATCTGATGGATAGCGCTTTTCGCATTCCAGTAATCGGATTTCGATTTGGATTAGACCCAATTATCGGATTGATTCCTGGTGCTGGAGATCTTGTTAGTACGGCATTTTCTGCTTACATTATTTACTTAGCTACTCGATTTCGTCTACCGCCTCAAGTACTCTAATGATCTTGAATATCAGCCTTGAGGCAGTAGTAGGCATGATTCCTTTGGTCGGAGATATATTTGATGCCTTTTACAAATCAAATATCCGGAACTTGGAGCTTTTAGAGCGACATCTCTTGGTAGTTGAGCCAGAAATTAGTCAAGCAAGGGAGCCAGTAATGCCAGATCTACTTTCACAAAGTACCACTCAAACTAATCAAACTATAATAACAAATTAATTGTTCACTTTTATTTTTTCTACCTTTTTTCCTTTAAAAGCAAAAATGAATTCTC
>CAZJJR010000072.1:0-793 GCA_964546365.1 uncultured bacterium
ATGTTAATGCGAGCCAAGGATGAAGGAGATGGCAGTCAAATGAACGATAAACAATTGCGGGATGAAGTGGTAACCTTGATGTTGGCAGGACATGAAACTACCGCTAATGCTTTATCTTGGACGTGGATGCTTTTATCTCAACATCCAGAAGTACAAAATAAATTGATTGCCGAAATCAAATCTGTTTTAAACGATCGTTCTCCCACTATTAAAGATATCTCAAAGTTGCCCTATGCCAACATGGTAATCAAAGAATTGATACTGGTGGGTAAAGCCGCTCAAGATTACCCACCAGTATCAATTTTTGCTCTTCAAGCCGCTCAAGATTGTCAAATTGGGCCTTATCAAGTACCTTCGGGATGCTATATCATGATTAGCCAGTGGGTAATGCACCGCAGCCCTCGCTACTTTGATGAACCAGAAAAATTTAAACCAGAACGGTGGAATGAAGATTTAGAAAAACAGCTTCCCAGAGGCGTTTATTTTCCCTTTGGAGATGGGCCACGCATTTGCATCGGCAAAGGTTTTGCGATGATGGAAGCGGTTTTATTACTAGCAACAATTATCCAAAAGTTTGAATTGAGTATTTTACCGGAACATCCCATAGTACCCCAAGCTTCTATTACGCTTCGTCCCGAACATGGCATTAAAGTTATTTTGAAAAAACGTGAAACTGTGCTGGCGAATTGATGGGATAAAATGTGGGCGGGATGGTGCGTTAGGCACGACAATTTTTATGAATGATAATCATTGTCATATACAACGGTCGTCTGCCAAGGACAGGAACCCGGTT
>CAZJJR010000072.1:843-10026 GCA_964546365.1 uncultured bacterium
TCACGCCATTTTTTTTTTTTTAATATGGCTGAATGGCTTCTATTACAGCCGCCGCATATTCTTCATGCAATCCCAAAGAACCGGTCAGCGTTACTGACTGCACTCCCGGTACTTGCGCTAAAGCTTCCATTTCCGCCTTTGAGTAACGCGGTGCTTGTTCGCCAATAATTACCATTAAGGGAGCGGGTAAAGATTGAAACATGGCCAGAAAATCTTCTCTGGTGCGAACGGGATCGAGAGTTCCTGTAACAAAAGCTGCCGGCGCAAATCTAGCTCCTGGTTGTTGAGTAATCTGATATTTTGCTTGGATAAAATCATCACTCAAATTTGCGGGATCTGCGTAGACGTGCTGGCGATACATGAACTTGAGGAAAGATGGGACGGTGTTCATTTTGTAAAGCGCTTGTCCCAGCAAAGGCGATCGCACAGTTTCTCTCACCGTATCTGCGATCGCTTTTTTTGCCCCCATCGTCGGTAATGGCCCACGCCAAGTGGGAGCCACCAAAACAATTTTAGAAAAAGCATCCGGTTGAGAAACAGCAAGCTGCATTGCATAACCAGCCGCGTGACCAGCCGCTACCACAATTATTGGCGTATTAAAAACCGATTTAACAAAATCTGACAAAAATTGATGATATAATTCCGGTCGGTAATCGAGAGGTAAGCGATCGGATTCCCCAAAACCAGGCCAATCTAAAGCTACCACATGAAACCGAGACGCCAATCTTTCAGCGATTCCCCTCATTTCACCGCGAGTAGAAACGGTACTGAAAGCAGGTAAAAGTAAAACGGGCGTTCCTTCACCTAAAGTTTCATAAACTATATTTAATGGCTGATTTTCCCATTTCCAACTATATTTCTCAACTTTACCACCAATGCGACTGGGGATGGGGGTAGAATTTGCGATCGGAGAATTCATCGTAGTTGTCATAGTTTCTCACCTCACAAAAAATCTAAATATACATCTGTGTAGCCTACGGCAAGGCTATCGCCTACATCTGTGTTCATCTGTGGACATCTGTGGTAAAAACCCCTCACGCAACACCTTTCGGATCTAAACCTAATCAACACATTTATTCAGAGATTCCCTCAAAAAATCCTCTGGCAGATTCCGTCCTATTAATACTAACTGATTGCTGGGAGACTTCACCCACTCATCAGCCTGCATATCAAAGCGCTTACCACTCAGTTGGAAAATGTAGCGTGACACGCTTTCCTTAAACCAAAGAATACCTTTAGCGCGAAACAAATTTTCTGGTAACTCATCCAAAAAATACTTTTGAAATTTTTCCAATTTAAAAGGGCGATCGCTTTGAAATGATATTGACATAAAACCATCATTTTCTAAATGATGAGAATGATGGTCATGATGATGATCGTGGTGATGATGACGATCGTGACTTGATGGCTGACTCGTGGGATAAGATTCTAATTTAGAAAGTTCCACATCTAAAATTAGTGGCAAAGGAACTTGACCGTATTGAGAACGCAGTATTCTAGCCCCAGTTTTGACAGTGCGAATATATTTTTCTAAATAAGTAACTTGTTCTTCTGGCACTAAATCTGTTTTATTCATCAGAACAATATCACCATAAGTAATCTGGTTAAATGCTGCTTCGCTGTCAAAATGATCCGGCGTAAATGTTTCTGAATCTACTACAGTAATAATTGAATCAAGGCGAGTTAAATCCCGCAAATTCGTTCCCACAAAAGTTAAAATAATCGGTAACGGATCGGCTACGCCTGTAGTTTCAATTACCATGTAATCTATTTTATCTTCCCGTTCTAAAACTCGGTAAACTGCTTCAACTAATCCATCATTAATAGTGCAGCAAATGCAGCCGTTGCTTAGTTCTACCATATCCTCATCTAAAGAAACTAACAACTGACTGTCAATGTTGATATCGCCAAACTCGTTTACCAAAACAGCTACTTTCAAATTATCTTTGTTTTTGAGAATTTGATTGAGCAAAGTAGTTTTGCCACTTCCCAAAAAACCCGTGATAATGGTAACGGGAATTCCTCGCTTGGGAATATCGGTAATCAAGTTTTGGTTTTGTACTGCGAAGTTAGTCATGGTGTTTGTTAAAGAAGTAGTCAGAATTTAGAAGTCAGTAGTTAGGATTTAGGAATTACGAATCAGGAATGAAATTGAATATAAACGCGGAGGTCATAAACCATTTTATTCATCCATTAGTAGGACTCCAGTTCATTCTGAATTCTGACTTCTGAATTCTTTCCTGATAATGCTTTTTTCTTGAGGGTTTGAAAGATGTTGTAAAAGCCGTTGATGCGAGAAGGAGTTAAGTTCACATTCAAACCAGTATCTTCCATAAAATCTGGTGAAATTGACAAAATTTCTGTTGGTGTTAGTCCGCTTAATCCTTCAACTAAAATCGCTACCAATCCTTTAACTAATTGCGAATCAGAATCTCCCTGAAAGTAGATTTTTTCTTCTTCCAGTTTGGCAGTAATATAAACTTGAGAAACGCAACCCGGTACTTTGTTTTCCGGTGTTTTCTCGGTAGCGGGAAATTCTGGCAGGCGTTTGGCATACCAAAGTAGTTGTTCGTAACGCTGTTTTGGTTCGGAAAGCCGCCGAAACCTTTGCAGGATGCGTTCTAGAGAGGGTGGTAGGGGGGATGCGATCGCAGACATAACACAAAAATGATAACCATTATCATTATAGTCCACTTTCTGCCATTGTCAGAAAATTTATTTCAATTGAAACCGCGTATATTTACCACCCAAACCTTCTACAATCGTGCGAGTGTTGGCTTTCAGCATTCCTTGATAAGTTTCCGCTTCTGTCCCTGCTTCTCCTAAGCTATCGGCATATAATTCTCGCAGTGAAACTTTCACGTTTGCTTCTTTAGCTACATTAGCAATTAGTCTGGGATTAGTAGTAGTTTCCGCAAAAATAGTAGGGACATTTGCTTTTTTGATATCTTTTACCAATTCCCCTACTCGTGCGGCGGTGGGTGCTTCTTCGCTACTAAATCCTTGCAAAGCACCTTCATAAGTAAGACCGTAAGTTTTCACATAATAACCCAAGGCATCGTGAGTAGTTACTAACTTACGTCTTGCGGGTGGAATTGTGGCAATTTGCGATTTAATCCAAGTATCGATTTGAGTTAATTCATTAGTAATTTGTTGGCTGTTTTTCTCATATAATGAAGCACGATTTGGTGATAAATTTTCTAAAGCATCAGAAATCGTATTTACCATGCCAATCCCATTTTTAGCATCATGCCATACATGGGGGTCTGGCGCAGTTTCATCTGATTTGTGTTGATGTCCTGCCTCTCCATGTTCGTGCGCTTCCCCCATAATCGGATTGGGAACTGCTGCTTCGTGTACGGCAATTTTCGGCGCAGAATTGCTGGTGGCTTTGACTAATCGAATTAAACTGGTGTCAAAATCATAACCAGCATATAAAATTAGTTGGGCGCGATCGATCGCTTTGCGGTCTTCTGGTTTAGGTTGATAAACATGGGGATCTTCACCTGCACCTAGCAAACATTTGAGGTCGATCGTCTCTCCAGCTACTTGTTTTGTTAAGTCACAAATAACACTGGTAGTCGCGACAACTTGCGGACGATCGGATTTTGTGGAGGCGATCGAATTAGTAACCGTTGTTGAAGATGGCCCGGGATTGCAACCAACTAATCCGATGAACAGGGCAAAACTCGCCATCGGTTTGAAATTCCAGTTTGGCAACACGATCGACCTCCCTTTTGTGTGATAATGATTATCATTCTAATAAAGACCTATCATGTTAGAGGTTCTAAATCTCGCTGTCAACTACCGAGGCATTTCTGCGGTTGAGGATGTCAGCTTTCGATTGGAGGCGGGACAAATTGTAGGGGTAATCGGGCCAAACGGTGCTGGCAAAAGCACGATGGTGAAGGCAATTTTAGGGCTAATTCCCACCAGTCAAGGAGTTGTAAAATATCGCCAGCGTTCCCTGAAGTCCCAACTAGCGCAGGTAGCTTACGTACCGCAGCGATCGCAAATTGACTGGGACTACCCCATCACCGTGCAGAATGTGGTGATGATGGCGCGTACCCGCCATACCGGGTGGTTTCGTTCGCCCTCCCGCCAATCAAAAGAAATCGTCAAAATGGCATTAGAAAGAGTGGGAATGTGGGAATTGAGAGGGCGACAAATCGGTGAATTATCTGGCGGACAGCAACAGCGAGTATTTTTAGCACAAGCATTGGCGCAAGAAGCAGAATTATTCTTTTTTGATGAGCCATTTGTGGGAGTAGATAAAAAAACAGAAGCGATTATTTTTGAAGTATTTGACGAACTCAAAGATGAAGGAAAAATCGTACTAGTAGTCGGTCACGAATTAGGGGAAGCTTCTCGGAAATATGACAGATTTTTGTTAATTAACAAATCTCTGATTGCTGATGGTTCCAAATCGGAAGTGATTACCGCAGAGAACATCCAACGAGCTTACGGAGACAGCGTAATTTTATTGCAAAGATAAACAAAATCATGTTGAATTGGTTGATCGAACCGCTTTCCTTCGAGTTTATGCGTCATGCCGTCGCTACCGCAATTTTGATGGGCATTCTTTGTGCAGTTGTCGGTAGTTATTTAATCGTACAACGCATGGGATTATTGGGAGATGTGATTGCCCATGCAGTTTTGCCCGGATTAGCGATCGCGTATTATTTAGGCATTGATATTTTCCTCGGTTCGTTTATTTCAGGCACCCTGAGTACCCTGGTAATTGCCTGGATTCAATCTCAATCTCGCGTGAAAATCGATGCGGCAATGGCATTAGTTTTTTCTGGTTCTTTAGCATTAGGCATCATGCTGATTACTCTGCTAAAAAGCAAACTGGATTTACACAGTTTTCTGTTTGGCGATATCTTAGGTGTCACCAGTGCGGATTTATTGAGAACTTTCATCATTACTTTATTCGTCCTAATTTTTGTCAAACTTTTCTATAAAGAATTGCTGTTCTATACATTTAATCCTTTGGGCGCACAAGCGAGCGGATTACCCGTAAATTTGATTAATATTGGGTTGGTTTCCGCCATTACTCTCACCATTATCGCTAGTATGCAAGCAGTAGGAGTAGTGTTAGTTGTTTCCCTGCTCATCGGGCCAGCTATTACTGCTTATCTATTAGTGAAAGAATTAGATCAAATGATGGGATTAGGAGCGGTAATTGGAGTTTTTAGTAGCGTAGCTGGAATGTATATTAGCTATTATTTAAACGTACCATCGGGAGCGGCAATTGTCTTAGTTGTTTCGGCAGTGTTTATTCTCGCTCTCCTCTTTAGTCCTACCCAAGGAATTTTCACCCGACCGGAAATGGCTTCTCAAAAATCTAGAATAATGCGACAATTGAAATATCTAAGGCGGGAATAGTTAGATGCCGCAGGGGTGCAGAGGAGCAGGGGTGCAGGGGAGAAGAGAAAAAGAATGATACATAATCTTCTAGCAGGAAGGCAGTAAAGAAGTCGGGTATCTAAACTTATCCAAATTTGCTATAAACTAATTAATTATGAACAAATTACCTCAACGCCTCATTGGTTTAACAGGTGGAATTGCTACTGGCAAAACTACCGTTTCAAATTATCTAGCAAATACTTACAATATACCGATTTTTGATGCCGATATTTATGCTCGCGAGGCAGTTGAACCGGGTTCGCCCATTCTCGATCGCATTGTAGAAAGATATGGTAAAAATATTCTCACATCTGATGGAAAATTAGACCGCAAGCAATTGGGTAATATTATTTTTAATCAACCGAATGAGCGTCATTGGTTAGAACAACAAATTCATCCTTACGTGCGCGATCGCTTTCAAAAAGCCATTAACGAATTACCTTTAAATGCAACAGCAGTATTAGCTATTCCTTTATTATTTGAAGCGAAAATTACTTACTTGGTTACGGAAATTTGGGTAGTTTTTGCTGAAAAAAAACAACAACTAGATAGATTGATAAATCGGGATGGGTTAACTTTAGAACAAGCTGAAGCGAGAATTAATAGTCAGATGTCACTTGAGGAAAAATGTCAGATGGCTGATGTGGTTTTGGATAATTCTTCTAGTTTGGAAAATCTTCTACAACAGGTAGATAATATAATGTCTACTGGTATAAACACAGTTTGTAGTAAGGACTTTAGTCCTTAGTTGATGGCGGTGGGAGGACTGAAGTCCTCACTACAAACAAGGTAAATTAAGTAGAAGCTAAAAATGCAAATTTAACCAATATATCACAACCCAGAATAACTGAACTCACTGCTGAACAAATAGCATTAATACCTATTATTTGTGATGAATGGATAAAAATTGCTTTAGATACTTCACCTACAGACAAGGAAAAAGTGGTAGAAGCAATCGATCTAGCTTATTCATGTTTAGGTTTAAAACCACCTCAGCAAATTTTGTTGTTTAATAATCCATTTGATGCTGTTAAGTGGATGGTGAATAATAAAGATAAATTAGATAAAGTTTTGGCTTCCGATGAAATATGGCGTAAGTTTTCCAAACTTATAATTCATTTCGCTAGTGAACGTACTGCTGAAATAATCGTTCATGCTCAAGAAATTTTATGGACGGAAATAGATGATATTAGTGAAATAAGTTTCGCTATTTCAAATGCCGTATCTTTTGCTATGGTAAATGAAGAATTATCGGCAATAGAGCAGGATTTTATCGGCTTAACTCTTTATAATAATTCTATCAGTATATGGCACTTAAAGTACCTCGCTTTTTATGCTTACTTACAAGCACTGGGAGTTGATTGTTCAAAAGTAAAAGGAATGTGGGAAACTGCCAAACATTGTGGTATATGGTGGGCTTATAAAGATATTGCTATTGTTACTGCCAAGCCTTCAGTTATTACTTTAGATAGTGAAAATAGATTACACGCCGAAGGTAAGCCATCAGTGGTTTATGAAGGATTTCACATTTACGCCTATCATGGTGTGACATTACCAGAAAAATACGGGAAAATACATCCCGACAAATGGCAATCAAAATGGCTTTTAGAAGAGGATAATGCAGAACTACGTCGCGTATTAATTCAAGGTATAGGCTACGATCGCATTTGTCAGGAATTGAATGCTGTTGAACTGGATGCTTGGCAAAATTATTTTTTGTTAGGTATAGAAGAAAATGTTGATGTTGAGCCTATTTATTTGTTAAAGATGATCTGTCCTAGCACGGGGTACGTTCATATGCTGCGCGTACCACCTAGCGTTAATTCTGCACGGGAAGCAATTTGTTGGGTAAATTGGGGGATCGATCCGGAGGAATTTGCCGTGCAAACTTAAAGTTGAGGGCTTTATTCGTACCTATCTAATCATTTTTTTTACCACAGATGACCACAGATAAACACAGATGAACACAGATGGGTTATCTGTTTTTGGCAAGGTTTGTCAATTTTATATAGCGGATTTCATTTGTGTGAAGTACAGGCTAGAAACCCGGTTTCTTCAAGAAACCGGGTTTCTGTGTATCTCAAAATAGGTTGTGGTGTTGAGAGGACTAAAGTCCTCACTACAAACTATCTGCTTTTAGCATGGATTGATGATTTTAGATTTTAGATTGGTAAGTTAATTAAATCTAAAATCTAATACCAATTCACTTGATAAGAGTGTCACTTATCTTTCCCCTGCCCCCCTGCCAAAATATAAAAGTGACAGCGCTTAAGTGAAATGGTATAAAATTAAGCGGCTTCTCCACCTACTACAATATTACGAATTCGCAAAGAAGGGCCACCACAACCTACTGGTAAACCGCTTTGTCCGCCTTTACCGCAACCGCCTGATTCGTCCCAATAGAAGTCATCGCCGATCGCTTCTATGTCGGCTAAAGTGGTAAATACGTTACCGGAAAGCGTCACATCGCGCACTGGTTCGGCAATTTCTCCGTTGCGAATCATCCAAGCTTCACCGGCGCTGAAGGTGAACATTTCTCCATTTGTCATGCCACCTAACCAGTTACGAGCATAAACTCCTTCTTTGATATCGGCAAATAAATCTTTGACGGGGGTATTGCCTCGATCGATCCAAGTATTCGTCATCCTGACTATGGGAGGATAATGATAATTGAGACAACGGGCATTTCCGGTGGCTTGTTCGCCTAGTTTGCCAGCAGTTTCGCGAGAATGCAATCTGCCAACTAAAACCCCATCTTTGATTAATTGGGTGGTAGTCGCGGGTGTCCCTTCATCATCATAAAAATAACTGCCGCGATGTCCGGCTGGGGCTGCACCATCATAAATTTGCAGTTCTTTTGGCCCAAATCTCCGCCCAATTGTCATTACTTCTAGCAAATCTGGGTTTTCATATGCCATATCTGCTTCGGAAAGATGTCCGAAAGCTTCGTGAACGAATAACCCGGACAAGATAGGATCGATTACTACGGTGTAAGTATTGCCTTTGACTGGCGGTAGCGCTAAAGCTTCGACGGCGCGTTGTGCAGCACTGCGAACTTGGGTATCTAAATCGGTCAAATCTTCGTATGCTTTGCGAGATCCCGTGGTTTCTCTGCCAGTTTGCACGGTTTCGCCGTTACGTGCTGTCGCAGCAAAGCGCATTTCCATATCCACCCAGGATTGCTCTAGCATAGTTCCTTCTGAGGTGGAAAGAATCACTCGCTGGGCGCTGTCGCTGTAACGCACGGAAGTGGTAGTGATGCGTCTGTCTACGCTGCGAAGTATATCAGTATAGCGATCGCACAATTGCTTCTTTTGCGCTAAGGAAATCTGCCGAGGGTCTGTTCCAGTTAAAGGCAGACTACAATTATCTACGATGGGATCGATCTCCGCCAAAAGCGTTTCCTCTTCTCCCACGATCCTAGCCGCTGCGATCGCTTCTTCCACCCGTTCTTTTAACGTGGACAACTGATTAAAGCTGGCAAAACCCCAACCACCTTTATAACAAGCTCTCACTTGTCCGCCCACCGAAATGCCTTGAGAAAGAGTTTCGATTTTATCAGCGCGGATTAAAATATCAGTTCCTTCTGCTTCTTCCAGGCGAATTGCTAAATAATCAACTTGAGAACGATAACGCGCCATCAAATCCGATAGCAGATTTTTGGCATTCGGGAGTGAGCTAGGCATAATCAGTAATGATATCGATGACTGACTTCATTGTAGGAAAAGGATGAAGTCTGAATTCTGAAGGATGAAGTCTGAAGGATGAAGTCTG
>CAZJJR010000072.1:10036-23696 GCA_964546365.1 uncultured bacterium
AAATTTATTGTATTTATCTCCCTCTCTCCCCTGCACCCCTGCACCCCTGCACCCCTGCACCCCTGCACCCCTGCACCCCTCACCGCGTCATATCATAAATCCTAAATTCCTGAATATCCCAACGGCTGAGGATGGCTTCGGCTTGGCGGATATCTGCCTCAGTACCTTCCAACATGACTAGATAATCGCCTTGGTAAATGCGATCGCGATATAGTGTTGCTTGTTCTTCCGGAATGCCATAACCGATCAAAGCACCGATTAAGCCACCTGCGGTAGCACCCATAATTCCACCAGTCAGAGTGGTAGCCAAAGCGGTTGCTGCTGCGCCAACTAGCACCAATGGGCCAACAACTGGCAGTGCGGCAGCTGTCGCCAATCCTACAGCTAAACCAGCCGTACCCCCTACGGTAGCACCTGCGATCGCGCCGATGGTAGTTCCATCCTGTGCTTTATTACCTTTCACTTCCCGCAGTTCGACCTTTTGCTGTTCGGGATCTCTCGCCACTGCGGAAATTTTATTCATCGGAAAACCAGCTGCTTCTAACTCATTAAAAGCTGCGTCAACATTTCGACGGTGGGGAATTACGCCAAAAGCACGCTGATAACGACTGAGTGCCATAACAGTTTCCTTTATACTGAGAATGATAAACTGAGCAATAAAACGTTATTTTTAGTGTCGCAGTCCCGCCAAATCTCTTACATCAATCCCTGGATGTTTCTTACCTATACCAAAAGAAACAATCTTGTAGGAATGGGTAGATGGGAAGAAGTCAAAAGTCAAAAGCAAAAAGTAAAAATCAAGTTCTTTTAACTTTTGACTTGGTTCTTTTAACTTCATCCTTCAAACTTCATCCTTCATCCTTTAGACTTCATCCTTATGCGTTACTACTTTTTAATCCTTAGTTTATTTTCCTGGTTAGGGTTGCTTTTACCACCAACTGTAGTCAAAGCAGTAGAAAATCCGCCCAACTTTTTCCCATCCCAGGAATTACCCGATTTTTGGCCACCAGCACAAGAACTCGTACAAGACCAAATTAATTTAATTGCTGCGATCGAACAAGCGTTAGTAAGCGCCGATCCCAACCGAGTCAGACTCGTCAGGGGACAAATTTTACTTCATACTTTTGCTGTCGATCGCTTACTCAAAAGCTATTATCAAATTCCCAGCGTTCTTTGTGGGGTGATTCCCGGCGAATTCGATAGCGTTCCCCCGGTCGGATCGTTGGATGAAAATCAAGTCAAAGCTTACTGCAATCTCTACGCTTCTACTCAAAAATTAGACTCGCTTCGACCAATTTTAGACCGTCGATTAGCGATGTTGGGTGGAGTAGCTGAAGTAGTAGAACCGCTACCGTTAGTAACTGGAGAAATCAGACGCGATCGCATTTTAGGTATTCCTAGAATCGAACGGGGTGACTTATCAGTACCAGCCACACCCAGATTATCACCGTTACCGGATTTACCACCAGCACCACCACCCATAATTGGCAGAACTGCCAAACAACCTATAGCTAATTATCAGCCGCCTTTTCCACCTGCGATCGCACCACCAGTCCAAGCAACTACTCCCCTCTTAGCTGTCAAAGCATTTCTCAACCAAGCACGCCGATTTTTCCCAAACGGAACTGAATTTACCGAACCGGATCGGTTAGCTAATATTAATCAATTTAATAATTACAGTATTTATCCAATTAATGCACAACCATATCGTCAGTTTCTCTCTTTACCAAACACGGGTATCGCTCAAATTTTGCCGTCTGAATTCTACCGCCCGGAACAAAATATACTGAGAAATCGTTTAATCCAAAATTTTGCACAACTCGTCGATTTTCCACCTTTATCCAATCCCGTTAATGAGTTCGTTCCTCGATTAGAATTACAAATTAACAATGATAACTTTCAACTGGCTAACCGAGAACTAAATTATGGATTTTTAGTAGATTTAGGAAATCTTCCTATTCAAGATATCGATCTTACTTTAGGTAACTTCGTCACGCCCACCCAAAGTTTTTTTCTTGACTATCTTCCCCCAACTCAATTAGAAGCTTTACAAGTCGATCGCAGAAAATTTATCACTGGTAAACAGCAAAATTTTGGTTTACCCCAACCTATTCTTACCGAAGCACCAGTAGTTTTAAATCATACTTATCTACTCCGCACTATTCAATTTAAATTACCAGATTTTATCCTAACTGGCGAACCACTTACCAATAACCAACAACGCAATCTCAATCTATTCCTCGAAACTCCTAGCATTGACTTGTTGATCGCTTTTCAACCCGTTTACCGTCGGTTAGATGGCAGCTATATCGTTTTGTGGAGAATTATTAAACAGTTTCCCGACCCGCAAATTAAAGATTTAGAAAAATACGTGCGTTAAATTGATTTACTTCTAGTCCGTTCTTTCCCTAGCAAGAGAGTCCCTACCTTCCTAAGTTTCGATCGCTAGCAACTTGAGTTACCGCCAGTACCATTAAAAAGCGTTACGTTAGTTAACTCAAAAATTAAGATTTGATAGCCAAACTACTAAAACCAATCAAACCAACCAAAACAATAGCCAGTATATAGATCGCCGCTGATTGCGCTAGGGTAGGGATGGAGATGATGTTTTGTGGCTAAACTGTGTTTCCTTCTAAACGACCTACTATATTTTTTCTGACTTTCGCGGTACTAACTGCCTTGAGTGGATGCGTCAATTCTCAAGCAGCTAGGAATTTAGAGCAATCTTTGGCAGCAGATCCTAAGCTACAAGATAACCCGATCGCATTCGGACAGTCAGCCACCCCGCCAAATAATCAAAATAATCCCAATCCAACCACCGCTAACTTACCGTCTGACTTCCCATCAGAAATTCCCACCTATCCGGAAGCGCAACTACAGGAAGTCAGCCAAACCAGTCCACAATCGGAGAATAACTCAGCTACAGCGACCTTGACTCGCTGGAATAGCTCAGATCCGGTGAACTTCGTGCAAAGCTACTATCAACAGCAATTAAAAGCTGGTGGTTGGGAAATATTAAGTCAACCCACAGATCAAACAGGTGGCACGTTTGAGGCGCGGCGGAATAACTTAAAGGTAACAGTTGCGATCGCGCCCATTTCCACCAATACTACAAATACTAGCAGCCCCAGCCCCACCCCCTCAGCCACTCAACCCGCCACCGAATTTACCATTGAGTACCTGCGGGATAGCACTAACGCAGCAACTAACGCCGCAACGCAACCTACAAGCGAAACTGCTGCTACCCCATCACCGACACCCACCACTTCCGCGACACCAACACCTACCACCCAAGCAACTCCCACACCCAACGCAGAAAACACCGCCAATCCCAACACCCCAACATCAACCGCAACTGCAACTACTTTTACCGATATCAGCAAAGCACCGCCAGAGTTGCGTTCCTACATCAACGACTTAGCACAGTTGGGAGTAATCACCGTTAAACCATCAAGCGCAAAAGGAAATGAATCTACCACTGGGGTTCAGTTTGAGCCAAATAAACCAATAACCAGGCGAGAATTCGCCCGGTGGTTAGTTACTGCCAACAATCGCATTAATGCTAATAATCCCGCCAAACAGATCCGTTTGGCAACCGAATCAAACCAACCTACTTTCACCGATGTTCCTCGCACCAATCCAGATTTTCCCGCCATTCAAGGATTAGCAGAAGCTGGTTTAATTCCCAGTCCCCTGTCTGGAGATAGCGCCGCCGTGTTATTTCGTCCCGATGCACCCCTGACGCGAGAACAAATGATGCTGTGGAAAGTACCTTTAGATACTCGTCAATTGCCATCATCTGCTAGCTTGGAAACCGTAAAGCAAACTTGGGGCTTTCAGGATGTGAATAAAATTGACCCGAAAGCGCTACGGGCAATTTTAGGCGATTATCAAAATGGAGATACCGCCAATATCCGCCGAATTTTTGGCTATACTACCCTATTTCAACCTAAAAAAGCAGTAACTCGCGCCGAAGCAGCAGCTTCTCTCTGGTATTTCGGTACTCAAAATGAAGGGATATCTGCAAAGGAAATATCAGGGTTAAAGGATAAAGGATGAAGTGAGAATTCAGGATTCTCCAATTCAGGAGTCACAAATTTTCCTTTCCCCTCTTTCCCCTTTTCCCTTTTTCCCTTTTTCCCTTTTTCCCTTTCCCCTTTCCCAAAAATATGGTTGCACAACTACCTTCCCGAATTGATGCTGTAAAAGTCTACGCTGCTGGTGCAACGGTTACTCGCATTGCTGAGTTAAATTTGCCAGCAGAGGGATTACCAGAACAAGTGGAAATATCTGGTTTGCCATTAGCTTTGGATGATAGTAGCGTGAGGGTGAGGGTAGAATCGTCAGAAAATTTAAATTTAATTTCTCTTCATGCTGCTGATATTCGGATTGGTTTAGCAGTTCCGCCACCGCCAGAAACGCCTCCCCCTCCACTGGAAGAAGAGGTAAGTGCAGCAAAAAGAGAAGTAGAAAAAATCGAAAATTTAATTGCTTTAATCGAACAAGAAATTAAAGCATTAAATAAGTTGCAAGTGCCGGATCGTCCTAAAGTGGAATTGGGTTCAGCGCCGCCTCCTTCTCCGACTAATGCTAGGCTGGCGCTGACTAATTTTAGCGACGAACAAATTCGCGCCCGAATGCAGGAAAAGCGAGAAAATGTGGAAAAGTTGGAAAAGGCGAGAGAACATCTGGCTGATTTACAACAAAAACAGTCACTTGCTTCTAATGCTAAAAATGCTAAACAAAAAGATTTGCAAAAAACTGCGATCGTCAGTTTAAGCTATGAAGGGGAAGCACCAGTTAATCAAAGAATCAACTTACTTTTAGAATACTTCGTACCTGGTGCGCGTTGGATACCCACTTATGTTTGCCGTTTGAATAGCGCAGAAAATACTGCTACCATCGCAGTGCGATCGCTAATTTGTCAGCAAACAGGCGAAGATTGGTCGGGAGTACGCCTGCAACTCTCTACAGCCCTTCCTTTGAGTTGGTGCGAATTGCCAGAACTATCATCATTGCGAATCGGAAAAGCGCAACCTCCCCTCAAAAAAGCAGGCTGGCGCAAACCTCCCGTCGGTGCAGAAATTTTATTTGAAGATTTCGATCGACAGCAAACTATTGTAGAAAGTAAAGCTGATAAGTACGCTGTTAGAAGTTTTTCTCTTCCATCAATAATATCTCCATTAGCAAACTTAAACAGTTATTGGAAAGCCGTTGATTCGACTGGTAAAACAGCAAAATTAACCGAAAAGACTGCAAAATTTCGAGAAACCAGAGGGCTACCCACACCAACGAGCGCATCTGATGATGATTATGCTGAATTAGAAGTTTCCTTTGGAATAACAACAGAAACAGAAACATCATTACCGCTCTCTTTAAATGATTCTACAGATGATTTATTTGGCGATTTAGGACAGACAAGTAGCGATTCGGATGAATTTTTTATGGGTAGTGTTGATCCATCATTCGACGAAGAAGAGATCGATCAATTACTACCTTTAAAAGAACGAGCGCAACATGAATACCAATTTTTAAAAGCAAGATCGCCATTGCAAACAACCAACTACAAAAAACAGGCATCACCCGCAGGAAGTGGTATCCTAACCATAGCAAAAGTTAGCCAAACATCCCAAGAAATAAGCTTTAAAACTGATTTACTTGCCTACAGCTTAATGATAATGGGCGATCCCGAAGATAGAGCCAAGCGCGGTAAATTATCGATCGAACAACGGGACGAATTTTATTTAAAAATGCTCCGCCGTCAGGAATTGTCTGTCTCTTTTAACATCCCTAAGGTAATCGAAAAAGCAGTATCCAACGCTCGAAAATGCCTTTCCCTACAGCTTCCCCTCGGCGGAATAGATGTTCGACAAGCCGCAGGTTCTTTTGACTATGCTTACAGCGCCGACGGACGAGTGGATATTCCCTCAAACGGTCAATTCCATTCTGTAGCGCTAACCAGTCAAACTACTCAAGTAGATGTCCGCTACGTCGTCGTTCCTCGCGAAGATACCAACGTTTTTAGAATTGCTCAGCTTCGCAATCCCCTCTCAGCGCCTTTACTCAGCGGTTCTGCCGATGTGTACGTAGATGGAGAATACATCTTATCTACCAACATTACCACTGTTCCGCCGAAAGGAAAAATGGAATTAGGTTTGGGAGTCGAACAAGCGATTAAAGTAGCCCGCAATACATTTTATTCGGAAGCTCGTTCCGATGAAACGATCGTAGCCTTTAACCAACTGCATCACCAAATCAAAATCGAGCTTGTCAACCACCTACCCAGAGAAGCCAAAATAGAAGTGCGGGAACGCATCCCCATTCCCCAAGAGGGAGCTAAAGTGGATGTGCAGATCGAAAAAGTTTCGCCAGCTTGGGAACTATATAACCAAGTCGAACGTGAAACACCTATCCAAGGCGGTTATCGCTGGCGGATTAAATTACCAGCCAAAAAGCAAGCAACTTTATCCGTTGACTACATGATTAAAACATTTGTGGATAATGAGCTTGTTGGTGGGAATCGTAGGGAATAATTGTTGAGTGGCTACCAAACTCAATCCGCATAAAAAAGCAGTTTTCAGGGATCGGGAGTCGAATTCAGCATTATTTTAACAATTATCCGTTGTGGCAAACAGACTGATCGGGGGCAAAATTATGCAGCGGGAACTACAACAAAAAATCATGGGTTATTATATCGAAGAAACGAAAAATAACCTGAGTACGATCGAACAACTTTTACTAAATTTTCATAACAGGTTTGATGAATGTCGAATTATCGAAGATCTCGTGTGTGCTTCTAACTCTTTAACTACCGGATCGGCTATGCTCGGTATAGACAGCATTTCCCGGACTAGCTGCTTTTTAAAATCTTGTTTTCAAGTTTTGCAATTGGAAGGTTCGATTAAAATTGACCAAAAGCTAAAAGACCTTTTTATGCAAGTATTTTGCGCTCTCAAAGAGTTGGTAGAACATTTAGGTTATTCGTCAGAACTGAGCCATGTGAGAGCCGATATTTTAATGTCAGAAATAGAACCGGTGATGGGAGACCTGCAAAATCACTTGAATTTGCTGATTAAGCGATCGCACGATGATACGATCGCAGTTGACGATGAGTTAATCTCCCTATTTGATGACTTTTTGCTAGAAAATTCGACAAGCTAATTACCCGTTTGTAGTAAGGACTTCAGTTCTTAAACAGAGGACTAAAGTCCTCACTACAAACAAGCTTTATTGTGAGTAATCTAACAGGTATGATATCAGAATATAAATCAAAAATCCTCAATTCTGACTCCTGACTCCTTCTTCTTCTGACTCCTCACTATATGCAATCAATTAAATCACTCACTACTATTCAAGAATTAACTATTGATGCGCCTATTTCAGTTGTTACCCTTTTAGAAGACCGCGCTCAAGTAAAACGCATTGGCAAAGTGCAACTAAATGAAGGACTATGGCGGCTTACCATCCCAAAAGTCGCACCTGTTATTTATAATAAATCGCTCCGAGCAGAATTCTGTCAAAACTATCCCGGTGCTAATATTAATGATGTGCGAGTACATCGCCAAAGGTTAGTTAATGCAGAAGGTAAACCCGACGAAATAAAGGCGTTGGAAATAGAAATACATTCTCTAATTGCCAAGTTTAACCATATTCAAGAAGACCGCCAGCATCTAGAATCTTGCTTTGAGCGAGTTAATCTCATTTTAATTAAATATTTGGCAGAATTGCCAGTTGATGCCGTGTGGGGACAACTCGATCTCAAGTCTTGGCGGGAGCAAATTTTTACTTTATTTAAACAGTTACGAGATTTGCGTAATGAAGTTTTAAATACATACCACAATCAGCAAGATTTAAGTCGTAAATTTGGTCAATTAAATAATCAATTACGTGTTTTGGCTCGACCCGATTTAGTTTATCATGCTCATATTGAAGCTGATTTAATGATTGAACAGTCAGGCGAATATGAAATAGCTTTTGATTACGTCGTACCTAACGCAATGTGGCGTCCTTGGCATCAAGCACGCCTTCTTTTAGGAGAAAAAAATCTGCTTTCCTTTCGGGTTGATGGTTGTGTTTGGCAACGGACAGGAGAAGATTGGCACAATGTAGATTTGATATTTTCTACTGCCAGAACTTCCTTGGGAAATGAACCTCCTTTATTGACAGATGAACGGTTAAATGTTAAAGAAAAAAGTAAACAAATAATTATTCAAACTCGCGAACAAAAAGTGCAAACCACCGGATTGGGAACTGCTCAAAGTTCTTCCGATCGAGAAGTACCAGCAACGGTAAACTTACCTGGAGTTGATGATGGTGGGGAAGTGCGAAATTTGCGATCGAGCAAAAAAGCTACCATTCCTTCTGATGGTCGTCCTTACCGAATTCCCATTATTTCTTTTGAGTCAGAAGCTTATATTGAATATGTCTTAATGCCAGAAGTTGATTGTCAGGTAATTCTCAAAAGCGAACAAACAAATACTGCTCAGTTTCCCATTTTAGCAGGGCCAGTAGACTTAGTGAAAACATCTGAATTTGTCGGTCGGACATCTCTATTATTCATTGCTCCCGGAGAAAAATTTGCGCTAGGATGGGGGCCAGATCCAGCCATGCGCGTGCAAAGAACTGAAACTCAAGAGAAGAAAACAGACCATTTGACTAAGTGGAATACAGTTATCACAACTGTCAAATTATTTCTCTCTAATATTGGAGCAGAAAGTAGAATAATTAAAACTATGGAAAGAGTACCAATTTCTGAGTTAGAACAAGTTAAAATTGAAGTAATAAAAGATAAAACTACTAACAGCGTCGAACCAGATAAAAATGGTTTCTGTAATTGGGATTTTAATTTAAATCCTTACGCTCAATTAGAAGCTTCTCTGGTTTACCAAATCTCAACCGCACCAGAAGTTCGAGGAATATAGGCTATAAAACATTTTCTTATCTGCGTTCATCTGTCTTTATCTGCGGTAAAATTTAACCTTATAATCCCGTATATATAAGTAGGGTGTGTGACGGCATTGTAGCAATATTGAAATTAGAGTTTGAGGAATTTTGGCCGTCACGCACCATATGAAGATAAAGGTGCGTTACGCTGACGCTAACACACCCTACCTGTTAAGGTGCTTTTCAATCGAAAATCTAAAATCGCAATGTCTTACGACGACCTGTTCAATACTATAGAAGAATTAGTACTACATCATTCTCCCAGTGGTGCAGAAAAAGAAATTGACCAATTTTTGCTCGATCGCTTTCAAGCTTTGGGAGTAGAATCGTGGTTAGATCGGGCTGGAAATGCGATCGCAAAAATCCCCGGTAAAGATTCTACCAGAGCGATCGCCATTACCGCCCATAAAGACGAAATTGGCGCAATTGTCAAGAGCATCGAATCAGAAGGAAAAGTGCAAATCCGCAAACTCGGCGGCGCTTTCCCTTGGGTGTATGGTGAAGGAGTCGTCGATTTGTTGGGAGACGATCGCACGATTAGCGGTATACTCTCCTTTGGTTCCCGTCACGTTTCCCACGAATCACCTCAAAAAGCACAGCAAGAAGACAAACCATTACGCTGGGAAGACGCTTGGGTAGAAACTAAACTCACAGCAGAAGAACTAGAAGCAGCTGGTATTCGTCCCGGAACTCGCGTCGTCATCGGTAAACATCGCAAAAGACCGATTCGCCTCAAAGATCACATCGCCAGTTACACCCTAGATAACAAAGCTTCCGTCGCCATTTTATTAGAATTAGCCGCCAATCTAAAACAGCCAGCCGTCGATACTTATTTAGTAGCGTCTGCCAAAGAAGAAGTAGGTGCGATCGGCGCTCTTTATTTTACCCAAAACCAACGCTTAGAAGCTTTAATTGCCCTAGAAATCTGTCCTTTATCCAAAGAATACCCCATTGAAGATGGCGCAGCACCAGTATTGCTTTCCCAAGATGGCTATGGAATTTACGATGAAGACCTCAATGCCAGTATCCGAAAAGTAGCCAAAAAATTAGATATTCCCATCCAAATAGCCACCATCAGCGGTTTTGGTTCTGATGCGTCAATTGCCATGAAATTTGGTCACGTAGCTTGTGCAGCTTGCTTGAGTTTTCCCACTCAGAATACACATGGTTATGAAATAGCACATCTAGGTGCAATTGTCAACTGCATACGATTACTGCAAGCTTTCTGCGAAACAGAGCTTAACTAGAATTCTCCGCAATTCGATAGCGTAGAAGTGTCAAAATATAGATCTGAATATCTGGAGAATTGCTTCTAATGATGGCCAAAACCGTTGCCGATGTGATGAGCCGCGATCCTATTACGGTGCGGTTAGAAACTCCTCTCAAGGAGGCGATTCAAATTTTGGCAGAACGCCGCATCAGTGGTTTGCCCGTAGTAGATGAAGATGGCAAACTAGTGGGTATTATCTCCGAAACAGACTTGATGTGGCAAGAAACCGGAGTAACGCCTCCTGCCTACATCATGTTTCTCGATAGCGTGATTTATTTAGAAAATCCTGCTCGTTACGATCGAGATTTGCACAAAGCTTTAGGGCAGAAAGTCGAAGAAGTGATGACGAAAGAACATCTGATCGTCACTTATCCAGACAAACCTTTAAGAGAAGCCGCACAATTAATGCACGAGAAAAACGTTCGCCGCTTGCCAGTGCTAGACTCGGAAGACCGGGTAATTGGCATTATTACTCGCGGGGATATTATCCGAGAAATGGCAGCGAGTTAAGAGGGATGGGAAAAGGGGCAGGGGGAAAGGGAAAGAGAAAAGGGAAAAGGGAAAAGGGAGAAAATTTTAACTCCTGAATTCTGACTCCTGAATTCTGACTCCTGAATTCTGACTCCTGAATTCTGACTTCTGAATTCTGACTTCTAAATTCTGACTCCTGAATTCTGACTCCTGAATTCTGACTCCTGAATTCTGACTTCAAACTTCATCCTTAAATCCCAATCCAGAAATTTTTTAACCTCAGCAATGAGTTTTGATACACCCATAGCAAATTGACAAAGACAAGTAAGTACTGACAAACGATCGCTAAAAAATGACTATTACTCCTGATTCTGTAAAACAATTGCTAAGTTCGGAAGATTTGGGCAATCGCCTGCAAGGGGTTAACCAATTGCGCCAACTAGAAAAACCGATCGCATTTGAGTTGGTACAACAACCGATCGCCGATAGTAATTCTCGCGTGCGATATGCGGCGGTGAGTCAGATGGATACCTTGGGGGAGCAAGATTTACCGAAATCCTTGGAGATTTTGCGCGATCGCTTATTCAACGATTCCGAAGTTGACGTACAATCAGCCGCAGCAGACTGCATCGGAGCGCTCAAATTAACAGAAGGTTTCGATGACTTGCAGCAAGTATACCAAAATACCTCCGAATGGCTCCTCCAGATGAGCATTGTCGCTGCTTTAGGCGTAATGGGAGAACCGCGAGCTTTCGATCTCTTAGAAAAAGCACTCTCTTCTGAGATCGAGCTAGTTAAAAGTGCTGCCATCAGTTCTTTTGGAGAATTGGGAGATTTACGTGCAGTACCGCTATTAGCACCCTTCGCTCAAGATCCCGATTGGCAAACTCGCTACCGACTGGTGCAAGCACTCAGTCGTTTGGGTAGTCCGGAAGCGATCGCGATTATTAAAAACATGACCAATGATGAGGTAGAGCAAGTAGCGCAAGAAGCTAGAAATTCTTTGCCTGTTGCTTAGGAAGTGCTTAGGAAGTGAGGGGATGGGGAGATGGGAGGATGGGGAGATGAGGGAATTACTAATTTTTATCCTTCAGACTTCATCCTTACATACTTCATCCTTCAGACTTCTGAAGAATTGTAATAGCCATTAGTACGATCGCCTATTTCAATCACACTTCAATTCCGATGATTATTATCGTAGTGAATTCTCGCACCAGCCCACAATAACTTTTCTCGCAAAGTTCGGTAATAAGAGTAGTTTTCGCGTAAAATAATAAACTTTGCTCGACAATCGGCCATTCTTACGTCTACGCGATGTCCCGGCCAAATTGCGGTAGCCATTACTCCATCCATCCAAAGTTTAGTATTGAGGTCATAATCGCTTAAAGGCCAAATGCTGACGATCGATCCGGGAGGTATGATAATGGGACGGCTGGAAAGACTCAAGGGACAGATGGGAGTAACTGCGATCGCTTCCATACCATCGTGGACGATCGGGCCATTAGCTGAAACCGTGTAGCAAGTAGAACCAGTAGGCGTGGCAACAATTAATCCATCTCCCTGATATTGATCCACTACCTCGCCGTCGATTTCCATCTCTAGAATAGCGGTGAGCATTCGATCGGCAGAGGCAGGTTTAACGCACATTTCATTCAGCGCCAGAAAGCGATCGCTAACTGCTTCCGAATTGCGATCGTTCCCTTCAAAAACCGCCGCCTCCAACATCATCCGCCGTTGAATCGCATAACGATCTTCCAATATGCGATCCCAAACTCGCTCTGTATTCTTAAACTCCTCCAAAGATTCCGTTAAAAACCCTAAATGTCCCCCTACATTCACCGCCAAAATCGGAATACCCTCCGGTGATAAATGTCGTGCGGCTGTCAGCGCTGTCCCATCACCCCCCAGTACGATCGCCAAATCGATTGGCTGCATCGATGAAGCCAAAAAAACAGGGTAAGGATTGTCTTTGGGGCCGCTTGGCCCCATCAATACCTTACAATCTCGCTTTTCTAATTGACGAGCGCACTTTTCTGCCCAGCGTTTGCTTTGGGTATCTCTGGCTTTATGCGCGATAATAACTTGTTTAAGCTGCACTTTCTTCCCGATAAAATTTAGCGGCTAATTTAACTTTTAGGTAGCAATTACAATACAATTTCAATGTAAAATCATCATTTTCTTGATGAATTTTCGATTTAAATCAAAAATTAGCAAGCTAACGAGTTGCCAAATTACTTTTTCCTACGCTTAACATTACCAATGACCATCTTCAATGTCTGGTATAACCCATGTGCTACTAGACTGTCTTTCTGGCTTTTGAAGTGTTTCGCTTTTTGGTTCTTCTATACCCAGAAGTTCGCGAGCTTTGATTTGAACATTTTTTGAAGGATCGTTTAGCGCATCCCTTACTAAATCTAATCCGGCTTCACTATAATTTAATGCTTCTTCTAAAGCAGCAATTCTTTGCTCTACGTTACCAGTGGCAAGCCGCTGTTTAACACCTTGGATTCCACCTAATACTGCGTTGAATACTAAAGAGGTATTTTGTCCTCCCATCACAGCATCATTATCTTTTGGTTGCTCTGAATTACTCATCGGTAACTATTACTGGTTAATTTTTCTACTTACCTTGCAGCCAATGACTAATTGCTTTATTTTAGCAATTAGCCATTATTACTAGCAGGGAATTTACCATTTGAGCAGGTTAAACTGCTCCATATCAACGGTATCCCGATTGCGATAAATAGTCAGTACGATCGCCAAACCAACTGCCGCTTCTGCTGCCGCTACGGTAATGACAAATACAGTAAATACTTGACCTTTGATTTCTTGAGGGTCTAGGAAATTAGAAAATCCCATTAAATTGAGATTTACCGCATTCAACAGCAACTCAATAGACATCAAAACTCGCACGGCATTACGGCTGGTAATTAAACCGTAAATACCAATACAGAAAAGAGCGGCTGCTAGTAATAA